>CAMBCD010000276.1 GCA_945863085.1 Bordetella parapertussis | reverse complement strand
GCGACGCCTTCGAAACCGAAATGATTCTCTGCAGTGAAATGTCCGGCAACGCTGCGGAACAGGATCACCCACAACATGATGGTGCCGACCGTCACATGGAAACCGTGGAAACCCGTCAGCATGAAAAAGGTCGCGCCGTACGCCCCCATGGTCAGCTTGAGGTTCAGCTCGGAATAGGCGTGGGCATATTCGTAGACCTGGAAGCCGAGGAAAATCATGCCCAGGGCGATGGTCATCACCAGGCCCCAGATCAACTGGGTGCGGTTGTTCTTCAGCATGCCCCAGTGCGCCCAGGTCAGGGTCGCGCCGGATGTCAGCAGCAGCGCGGTATTCAGCGCGGGAATGCCCCAGGCGCCCATCGGTGAGAAGGTTTCCTTGATGCCGGGGCCGGTTGCCGGCCAGTCAGCCTTGAATCCGGGCCACAGCAGTTCCTGATGAATCAGGGAACCGAGGTCCGGAACCGAGATCACGCGCATGTAGAACAACACGCCGAAAAAAGCCGCAAAAAACATGACTTCCGAAAAAATGAACCAGCTCATGCCCCAGCGGAACGACACATCGACCTGTTTGTTGTATTTGCCCGCTTCGGATTCATGGGCCACGGTGGTAAACCAGCCGGCAAACATGAAAAACAGGATCAGGAAACCGATACCGAGCAGCGCATAACCCAGCGGCATGCTGTTGACGGTAAGCGATGCGCCGAAGCCGAGAAAACCGAGGGCAGTCGCCGCGACGATCGGCCAGTGTGAAGGTTGCGGCAGATAATAGTTGCCGGTGGTTTGCGTAGACATGCTTATTTCTCCCTGAATCCCTGCGTTTGTTCCTGCACTTATTTCTGCACTTGTTACTGAATCTGTCGATCAGCAAACATCAGCGGGTGATGAACTGCACCACGGACACGATGGTTCCCACAAAAACCGCTCCGGCAATGATACCGACGATGATCACCTGCGCCGGCTTCACTTCAATCTTGTCGTGCTCTTCGCGCTTGCGAATCCCGGCAAAAGCCCACAACAGCATGCGCACCACCTGGAACAACGTGGCTTTGCGCGGTCTATCAGCAGTCATCGCAACCTCCATCAGCCCTGCCCGCCGCTTTTGACCGGGGCCGTCGAAGCGCCCTTCACTTCAAAAAAGGTGTACGAAAGCGTGATGGTGCTCACATCCGCCGGCAGCGTCGAATCGATCACGAACTGCACCGGCATGCGCTTGGACTCCCCCGCCTGCAGCGGCTGCTGCTTGAAACAGAAACACTCCAGCTTTTTCACGAAGGGCGCCGAATGTTTCGGGCCATAACTCGGTATCGCCTGCCCGACGATGGCATTGGCGCCGTTGTTGCGCACGTCATACTCAATCTGGATCATCTCGCCCGGATGCACCCGCACGCTGCGCTGCACCGGCCTGAAATCCCACTGAAGCCCGTGCGCATTGGCATCGAACTCCAGCGTCACCCAGCGTGACTTGTCGATCTGGGTATTCTCGACCGCGGCAGCCGGCTTGATCAGGCTGTTGATGCCGGTGACTTCGCAGATTTTTTCGTAAAACGGCACCAGCGCAAAACCGAAACCGAACATCGCCACGGCGAATATCGACAGCCTGGTCATCATCCTGCGGTTGGCGCGTTCGTTTTTCATAGGTTCAGCAGGTAGTACTTGACCATCACACCGAAGAAAAACGCGGCAACGATCAGCCACAGCAGGGCTGCGGTGCGACGGTTGCTGCGTTTGACTTCAATCTGGGACATGCTAATTCGCCAAACTCATTTCGCGAAACTTACTTCACCACCGGGGGCGTTTCGAAGCTGTGCCACGGCGCCGGTGTCGGCAGGTGGGTCCACTCGAGGCTGTCCGCACCTTCCCATTGCCGGTCCGCGGCCTTTTCGCCGCTGGTGATGGTCTTGATGACAATGTAGAGGAACAGCAGTTGTGACAGGCCGAAACCAAAGGCGCCGATCGACGAGATCATGTTGAACTCGGCGAACTGCAGCGCGTAGTCGGGGATGCGGCGCGGCATGCCGGCCAGGCCGAGGAAATGCTGGACGAAAAAGGTGACGTTGAAAAACACCAGCGACAGCCAGAAATGCCATTTGCCCAGGGTCTCGTTGTACATCCGGCCGGTCCACTTCGGCAGCCAGAAATAGATGCCGGCAAAGGCCGAGAACAGCGCACCGGCAACCATCACGTAATGGAAATGCGCCACCACGTAGTAGGTGTCATGCAACTGGACGTCGACCGGCACGATCGACAGCACCAGGCCGGTGAAGCCGCCCAGCGTAAACAGGAACAGGAAACCCAGCGCGAACAGCATCGGGGTTTCAAACGTCAGCGCCCCCTTCCACATCGTCGCCACCCAGTTGAAGACCTTGACGCCCGTCGGCACCGCGATCAGCACCGTCGCGTACATGAAATAGAGCTGCGCTTCCACCGGCATGCCGGCGGTGTACATGTGATGCGCCCAGACCATGAACGACAGGATGGCGATCGACGCAGTGGCGTAGACCATCGATGCATAACCGAACAGCGGCTTGCGGGAAAACGCCGGGATCACCTGCGACACCACGCCGAAGGCGGGAATCGCGATGATGTAAACCTCGGGATGGCCGAAGAACCAGAAAATGTGCTGGTAGAGCACCGGGTCGCCGCCGCCGGCGGCGTTGAAGAAGTGGGTGCCGAAGTGGCGGTCGGTCAGCGTCATCGTGACCGCACCGGCCAGCACCGGCATCACCGCAACCAGCAGGTACGCGGTGATCAGCCAGGTCCAGCAGAACATGGGCATTTTCATCATCGTCATGCCCGGCGCGCGCATGTTGAGGATGGTGGTGATGATGTTGATCGAACCCATGATCGACGACATGCCGAGGATGTGGATCGCAAAAATCGTCAGGTCCATCGCAGGACCGGCCTGCGTCGACAATGGGGCGTACAGCGTCCAGCCCACACCCGCACCGCCGCCCGGCGCGAACTGCGCGGCAATCAACAACAAAGCAGCCGGAGGAAGCAGCCAGAACGACAGGTTGTTCATCCGCGGGAACGCCATGTCCGGCGCGCCAACCTGCATCGGGATCAGCCAGTTCGCGAATCCGACAAATGCCGGCATGATCGCGCCGAACACCATGATCAGGCCGTGGTAGGTGGTCATCGAATTGAAAAACTCGGGCTTGACGATCTGCAGGCCGGGCTGGAACAACTCGGAGCGGATGATCAATGCCATCACGCCACCGACGAGGAACATCGTGAAGCTGAACCACAGGTACATCGTGCCGATGTCCTTGTGGTTGGTCGATGCAACCCAGCGCATGATCCCCGAGGGTTTGTGCGCGTGATGATCGTCGTGGCCGTGATCGTGGGTAGGTGCGTGTGCTGCTGACATGGTGTTCTCCTGGAGCCTGTATTCGTTCTGTTCGTTCCGTGCGTTCGTTCAGAGCGTCGTTTCGGGCGTTTTTCCCCGTCGCCTGTTAGCGCAGCGCCTTGACGTCAGCCGGGGCAACAGCCTCGCCGGTCTTGTTGTTCCAGCTGTTGCGGGTGTAGGTGATCGCTGCGGCCAGATCAACGTCCGACAGGTGTTTGAACGCGTTCATCGCAGTGCCCTGCTTGCCGTTCAGCACCAGCTTGATCTGGTCGTCCTTCGGACCACCGACAACCTTGGAGCCCGACAGCGCCGGGAACGCGCCCGGAACGCCCATGCCCGTGGCCTGATGGCAGGCAACGCAATTCTGCGCATAAACCTTCTCGCCATGCGCTTTCAGGTCTTCCAGGGTCCAGGTTTTATCGGGATCCACCTTGGCAGCCACCGCTTTTTTCTGCTGGGCACCGACCCAGGCGGTATAGGCGGCGGGTTCCATGACTTCAACGACGATCGGCATGAAGCCGTGTTCCTTGCCGCAGAGCTCTGCGCACTGGCCGCGGTAAATACCGGCCTTTTCAGCCTTGAACCAGGTGTCGCGGATGAATCCGGGCACGGCGTCCTGTTTCACCGCCAGCGCCGGCACATACCAGGCATGGATCACGTCTGCGGCGGTGGTCAGGATGCGGATTTTCTTGCCGACAGGAACCACCACGTGGGTATCCGTCTCCAGCAGGTAATTCGGATTGGCATTGCGGCCGGCGACATCCGTGCCGTCGATCTGCGCGCGCGGCGTGGACAGCGTGCTGTAGAAGCTGATCCCCTCACCCTCGCCTTTCAGGTAATCGTAGCCCCATTTCCACTGGTAACCGGTCGCCTTGATCGTCAGATCGGCTTCGGAACCATCACGCATGGTGATCAGCGTACCTGTCGCCGGCACGGCCAGCGCAATCAGGATCACCGCCGGAATCAGCGTCCA
>CAMBCD010000275.1 GCA_945863085.1 Bordetella parapertussis | reverse complement strand
TCAGTGACCTGAACGGCAAAAAATCCGGTATTGGTCCGCGCGCCGGTACCTGCGGTACTTATTTCCCGCTGATGTTCAAGGCGCTGGGCATCAACACCACGATCCAGAACGGCCAGGCATCGGACATGGGCACGGGGCTGCAGGACGGCCTGATTGATGCGTTCCCGTTCTGTGCCGGTGTGCCGATCCCGGTGTTTTCGGAACTGGAGACCACCAACAAGGTGCGTTTCTTCACGTTCAGCGCCGACGAGATCAAAAAACTGAAGGCTGCGATGCCCGAGCTTTCCGATTCCGTGATTCCCAAAGGCACGTACAAGTCACTGACCGAAGACCACAAGACCGTCGGCCTGTATAACTTCGCGATTGCCAACAAGGATGTCGCGGATGATCTGGTGTATGCCGTGGTCAAGGCGGTTCTGGAAAACAATCCGCAGATGATCAAGGGCCACGCGGCATCCAAAGAGACCATCCTGAAGAATTGGGATCGCAATGGTTTCCTGCCTTTCCATCCGGGTGCGATCCGTTATTTCAAGGAAAAAGGCATCAACGTGCCGAAACACCTGATTCCGCCGGAGTACAAAGGCTGATCGTCAGTTCGCAGAAGGCCGCACTGCGCGCAAGCTCAGTGCGGTTTTTTTTATCCGGAGGGGATAAGACATGAGCAACGCGTCAGCAGAAGAAGAAGCAATCAAACCGCTGATACCGGACGACGAATTCAGCGGCAACCGGCGTCTGCTGCGCCGCTGGGAGACGCTGCTGCTGGTCGTGATGTGCGTTGGTTTCACGGTGTTTCATCTGTACGTGCTCAACGTCTACTCGCTCGAACCGCTGCTGTTTCGCGCGATACACGTCGGTTGGGGCTGTGCGCTGGGTCTGATCATTTACGCGCCGTTTCGCAGGGTCAAAAAAGTCGGGGTGCCGTGGTACGACTGGCTGCTGGTGCTGGCTTCCATCGCTTGCGCAATTTATATCGTGGTCGAGCTGGACGGCCTGCTGTTTCGTGCCGGCGCACAGTTCACCACCGGTGATGTGATTTCCGGATTCATCGGCACCTTGCTGGTGCTGGAGTTCACCCGGCGTACTTCAGGGCTGGCCTTGCCGATCGTCGCCGGGATTTTCATCATTTACTGTTTTGTCGGACCGTGGATGCCCGGTGTGCTGCAGCACAAGGGTTTTGCGATCGACCGCTTTTTCACCTATATCTACAGTGAATACGGGATTTTCGGCGTGACCACCCAGGTCTCGTCGTCCTACATCATTCTTTTTGTCACTTTTGCCGCTTTCCTGCATGTGTCCAGGGTGGGTGACTACATCAACGACTTGTGCAATGCGATGTTCGGCTGGGCGCGTGGCGGACCGGCGAAGGCGGCAGTGGCATCGGGCATCATGTTCGGGTCAATCTCGGGCTCTGCTGTGGCGAACGTGGTGGCTTCGGGCATGGTGACCATCCCGATGATGCGCAAAGTCGGTTACGACCGCCAGACTGCCGCGGCGATCGAAGCGACGTCTTCGACAGGGGGGCAGATCACGCCGCCGGTGCTGGGGGCCGGTGCCTTCCTGATGGCCGAGATTACGGGTATCCCGTATGGCCAGATTGCGCTCGCTGCGGTGATTCCCGCGCTGCTGTTTTATATCGCATGCTGGATACATGTTGACCTGCACGCCATCCGGCTCGGCCTGAAGGGGGTTTCGCGCAGCGAACTGCCGCCGCTGAAACTGATGCTGACGCGGCTCTACCTGTTTTCGCCGCTGATCGTTTTCGTGTGGGCACTGCTGGAAGGTTATTCTCCGTTCCGCTCCGGCGGGCTGGGCATCATGGCGGCGCTGATTGCGGGATGGCTTTCACGCCTTTTTGACGACATCAAGAGTGCCGACGGGGTTGCCGATGTGCGGACGGCCACGGCGGTGCTGACTGCATTGCTGCTGCGTTTTGGCGCCCTTGCCGCGGGTGGGATCCTGCTGGTTGTCGGATTCCAGCATGGGGTGCCGCTGGTCAGGCCACTGGGCGATTTTGCGGTCTGGTCCGTGGTGCTGGTGCTTGTGTTGCTTCCCGCGGTGCTATTCGGCTGGAAACGCACGCTCGAAGCGCTGAGCCTCGCCGCACGGGATACCGTGCAGCTGGTTGCGGTGTGTGCCTGCGCCGGCATCATCGTTGGCGTGATTGCCCTGACCGGCATCGGCGGCCGGTTTTCCGAACTGATCCTGGGCATCGCAGGTGCCAGCCAGCTCGCCGCCATGCTGTTTGCCGCGATGGTGGCCTTGATCCTCGGCATGGGCATGCCGACAACGGCAGCCTATGCCATTGCTGCTGCGGTCATTGCGCCGGGGCTGACCAAGGTCGGGGTTCCGGTGCTGGTCGCGCACATGTTCATTTTTTACTTTGCGGTGATTTCCGCGATTACGCCGCCGGTAGCACTGGCATCGTTTGCGGCGGCGGGGATGTGTAATGCTGATCCGTGGAAAACCTCGTGGATTGCGCTGAAAATGGGTCTCGCGACGTTCATCATTCCGTTCATGTTTTTCTACGCACCGGTGTTGCTGATGCAAGGGGAGTGGACGGCAATTGCCCAGGCCTTCGTGTCGGCGTCGATTGGGGTCTGGTTCCTTGCCGGATCCACCGAAGGCTGGTTTGGCGGCAAGCTGGCGATGCCCCTGCGTATCGTCATGTTTGGCGCCGCTTTATGCCTGATCCACCCCGGGACCATTACCGACATGATCGGGCTGGCGATCGGTGTGCCGATTTATCTCTGGCAGCGCCTGCAGTTACGTCGCGCTACGGCCTGAAGCCGCAGGCTGCGCCGGCGCGGGTCCGGCGCAGCGCCACACCAGGTAATTTGCCGGTAAACGTCTTTTATTCAAGACGTTATCATGCTATCCTCCCCTGTTATTCTTAACTCTGGAATTTAGGGGATTTTCATGGCAGTTGAACGCACGCTTTCGATCATCAAGCCCGACGCCGTAGCGAAAAACGTCATCGGCCAGATTTACGCCCGTTTTGAAAAAGCCGGGCTGTGCATCGTCGCGGCGCGCCTGACGCATCTGTCGCGCCAGCAGGCCGAAGGTTTTTATGCGGTGCACAAGGAACGCCCGTTTTTCGGTGAACTGGTGGCGTTCATGATTTCGGGCCCGGTGATGATCCAGGCGCTGGAAGGTGAAAACGCGATCCAGAAAAACCGCGACCTGATGGGCGCAACCGACCCCAAGAAGGCGGACAAGGGCACCATCCGCGCTGACTTTGCCGACAGCATCGATGCCAATGCTGTTCACGGCTCTGATTCGGCGCAGAACGCGGCGGTGGAAGTGGCTTACTTTTTTCCCGCGCTTGACGTTTACCCGCGCTGAGCGGCGCATTTTCACCGGGTAACCCCATGCCGCTCAATCTGCTGGGCTTGAACCGTAACCAGTTCGAGACGCTGTGTGCGGACATGGGGGAGAAACCTTTTCGTGCCCGCCAGATGATGCGCTGGATGCACCAGGAGGGAGTCGGCGATTTCAGCCTGATGACCGATGTGTCGAAAAACTTTCGCGAGCAGATTGCTGCGGTTGCCGGGATTGCCGGGCCCGAGGTTCTTCGCGACACCACCGCAGCCGACGGCACACGCAAGTGGCTGTTCAACGTCGGTACCGGCAATGCCATCGAGGCGGTCTACATCCCGGAAGGCGATATCGACCATGAGCCGCCTGAGGAGGGCGTTCAGGCCAGGCGTTACCGTGGCACGCTGTGCATATCTTCGCAGGCGGGTTGTGCCCTCGAATGTTCTTTCTGTTCGACCGGACGGCAGGGTTTCAACCGCAACCTGAGCACGGCTGAAATCGTCGGCCAGCTCTGGCATGCCAGCCGCAGTTTGTCTGCCGCACACGATGTTGAGCGCCCGATCACCAATGTGGTGATGATGGGCATGGGCGAACCACTGGCAAACTTTGACAACGTGGTTGCGGCCATGCAGTTAATGCTCGACGACCACGCTTATGGTATTTCGCGCCGCCGCCTGACCCTGTCGACCTCGGGGCTGGTTCCGGCCATAGATCGCCTGCGCGAAGCCTGTCCGGTAGCGCTGGCGGTGTCGTTGCACGCACCAAATGACGCTTTGCGCGACCAGCTGGTGCCGATCAACCGCAAATATCCGATTCGTGAATTGCTGGCGGCCTGCCTGCGGTACATCGAAAAGGCGCCGCGCGATTTTGTGACTTTTGAATATGTGATGCTGGCCGGTGTCAATGACAGCGTTATACAGGCGCGGGAACTCGTCAAAACCGTGAAACCTGTCCCGTGCAAGATCAATCTGATACCGTTCAATACGTTCCCGGATTCGGGCTACGGGCGTTCCG
>CAMBCD010000274.1 GCA_945863085.1 Bordetella parapertussis | reverse complement strand
GATTTGCGGTGCTTGAACACGGCGTAGAACATGAAACCGAACACGCCGACGAAAATGACGAAGCAGATGACCGTGACAATGGTGTGCAGGTCATAGATTTTCTCGCCGAGTACTGTATTCGGCGTCTGCAGGTTGAGCTTGTATTCCGCCCATGCCGCAACCGACCAGAAAAACATCGCGACCGCAGTGGCGCACTTCTTGAACCCCTTGATGCCCATTCTTCCCCCGCTCATATAACCCACCCGATTGATCCGCCCTAAATCCGGTTGCTGCCCAGCCGGCCGCGCAATTCCTGCTCCAGCGCCCGGCGACCTTCTGCACAGCAATAACGACCGATTTCCACTGTCCTGCCGTGTGAGCGCAGTGCAACTGAACCGGTTTCTCCGGTCACCAGCCGCGCCCAGCCACGATGAAATTCAAATTGTCGCGCCAACCCCCGCTCCCGGACTTCAACCAGGATGCGGTCACCGCTGCAAACCAGACGCGCAAAATCCCCGGCGCGCCGCAAAATCATGCACGCCGCCGCTCCCAACGCGGCAATTTCCACACCGGCAAACGGGATGATGAGCCACGCTCCGGCCATCGCAAAACCCGCCGCAATGACCGCTGAAAACACCGCCAATGAGCCAAAAACAAGCACCAGCAGGCGTACATCCAGCGAACTGGCATGGCGTCTGAAGTACGTAAATCCGGCGCCGTCGTGCTCCACAATCGACTCGAAAATGGGCTCTCTGCTCACCGGCGCCAGCCATTCTTTTCAAACGCGCGGACTGTAGCATACCGGAGGGGACGGTCGCAACAAAATGCCCCATGAAAACAGTCGGTTTTCCCTCTTAACTGCAGCTGTCCGGCCGTACCCGCAGCCGCATATCCAGCAGACTGATATCCAGCATGCGGGCGACGCTCGCGAGCTGCGGATTCCGCAGGTGCCGGACCGTTCCCAGCAGCGGCGCCTTGATCCGCGCACGCAGCGCCTGCAGATTTTCGGTGGCACGCGCCATAGCGGGGTCAATGCGATTGGCCACCCAGCCGGCAAGATAAAGTCCGCGTGCCTGCATCGCCTCGACGGTCAGCAGCGCATGATTAAGGCAGCCCAGCCGCAGACCTACCACCAGGACCACCGGCAGTTCCAGTCGCGCCGGAATATCGGCCGCACTGAACGCGCCCAGCGGCACCAGCAAACCGCCGGCGCCCTCGACTACGACCAGGTCGGCATTCCGTCCAAGACGCGCGTAATTTTTTGCAATGACCGCCATGCGGATTTTCAACCCCGCCTCCTCCGCGGCAATATGCGGCGCGATCGGCGGCGCAAAACAGTACGGATTGACCGCGGCCAGCGGTGCATCGACATTGGCCGCAGCGCGCAATTGCACCACATCGTCGTGCCGCCAGACCCCGCGGCGGCGCACCGCGCCGGCGGCCACCGGCTTCATCGCGGCGACCCGCAGGCCGCGGGCGGCAAATCCCTGCAGCAAGGCGCAGGCAATCAGCGTTTTGCCGACACCGGTGTCGGTACCCGCAATGAATATTCCTTTTGAAGCAGCGCTGCGCACATCCGCCGGACGCGTTGCCATGTCAGGCAACTCCCAAGGGTTTGATGTCAATCACCGGGCGGCCACCGGGACCCAGCCGCGGGACGGGCCGCCAGGCGTGGCCGTAAACCACCTCGAATGTCGCCGGCAACTTGCCGTCATGGCGCAAGGGCTCGTAATTGCGCGTCACTGCTTCCAGCCAGGACTTGCCCGACAAGGCCGGGGGCCGGTCTGCAGCGGCATTATGCGCACCGATGGCTTTCAGGTCGCGCATCAGCGATTTCACATCGGGATAGGTCAGCGTAAATGTTTCCATGTCGATCACCGGGTCGGCAAACCCGGCCTGCACCAGCAGATCGCCGATGTCATGCATGTCGATAAACCCGCTGACATGCGTGTGGCCGTCGGTTCCGGCCTGCGCAGCGCGCAATTCTTTCAGCGTATCCGGGCCAAAGGTGGTGAACATGAACAGCCCGCCCGGCGCCAGTACGCGGCGCATTTCAGCAAAAGCCTGCGGCAGTGCATTGACCCACTGCAATGCCAGGTTGCTCCAGGCAAGGTCAATACAGCCTGCCGCCAGCGGCAGTTGTTCCAGGTCGCCGCATATCGCCGCCGGTGACCGGCGCAACAGGCGCTGGTGCCACGGCACGGCAGTACCCGCCTGTCGCAGCATGCCCGGCGCCAGGTCCAGCGCGAGCAGGCGCGCGCCCGGATAACGTGCCGCGAGGCCGCGCCAGGCATTGCCGGTGCCACAACCGGCATCGAGGATGCGGGCCGGGGCATGGCGGATGAAATCCAGCCGCTCAAGGCTGCGCCGGCACACCTCGTGCTGCAACACCGCCGCCGCATCATAGGTGGGCGCAGCGCGGTCGAAGGAGCGGCGCACCGCCCGCTTGTCGAGTACGGGGTTATCGCTCATTGCAGAAATCGGTCATCAATTTGCACACCGTATCGGGATCGGAAATAAATGGCGCGTGTGCCGCCCCGGACAGCGTCACCAGCCGCGCATGCGGCAGATGTGCCGCCAGATATTCACCGGCCGCAGGCGGAGTAATGCGATCGCGGTCACCATGCAGCACCAGCACGGGTTGCCGTATATCCGGCAACATCACGCGCAAGTCGATATCGCGCAGCCAGTCCAGCGTCCGTGCCAGCACATCATGGTCAACAGGGGGCCGCGCAGCCAGCGCCGCATCGAGCCGGCGCGCAACGGCACGCGCCTGTGCATCACCCCGCGTTTCGAGCAACAGGAAACGCCGCAAGGTCGCTGCCGGATCAGCGGCAAGTTCTGCGGTGAAACCCGCGAGCGTGGCGGCGGCCATGCCATGCGCCCAGTCCGGCGCGCTGACAAAGCGCGGGGTGCTGGCGATCAGGACCACCCGCGCGACCTGTTGCGGATGGCGAAGCGCCCACAGCAGCGCAAGCTGCCCGCCCAGCGACCAGCCGGCAAGCACGCAACGTTCCGGCGCAATCGACGCGAGTTCATCAACAACCCCGTCAATCGTGCAGGCCGCAGCGGACGCCACCGATCCACCACCAGGAAAATCCGGAGCGATTACCGCCTGGCCCAGATCCAGCCGTGCGATCACGTCGGCCCATATCCCGGAATGGCTGCCCCAGCCATGCAGCAGCACCAGTGGCAACGCGCTCATGCCGGTTGCAGCAGTGCTGCGGCCAAACGCGTCACATCTTCGGCGTTGTGGTCCGCCGACAGCGAAATACGCAACCGCGCCGTGCCCTGCGGCACCGTTGGCGGGCGGATCGCAGGCACCAGCAGGCCTTGTGCGGCAAGTCGTGCAGACAAGCCCAGTGCTTCGTCATTGCCGCCGACCAGCAGTGGCTGGATAGGCGTCTCCGACGGCAACAACTGCCACGGACCACCAGCCAGTTCACGCTGCAATTGACCGATCAGTTCACGCAGACGAACACGCCGCCAGTCTTCCTGTTCGATCACCTGCAGGCTGGCGAGCAGAGCCTGTGCCAGCAGCGGCGGTGTCGCCGTGGTGTAGATGTAAGTGCGCGCGTTCTGCACCAGGCTCTCGATCAGTTCGTCGCTGCCGGCGACAAAAGCACCGGAAACACCGGCGGCCTTGCCCAAGGTCGCCATGTAAATCACCCGTTCCGATGTAATGCCGAAATGCGCCAGCGTGCCGCGGCCCTGCGCGCCCAGCACACCGAAGCCGTGGGCATCGTCGATCAGCAGGTACGCGTCATGGCGCGTACAGAGCTCCAGAAGCGCCGGCACCGGCGCAATATCGCCGTCCATGCTGAACACCGCGTCGACAATCACCAGCCGGCGGCGCGCCGGCGTGGTCTGCAGCAGACGCTCCAGCGCAGCCAGGTCGTTGTGCGCGTAACGTTTGAACGCGGCGCGCGACACCAGTGCGGCATCGTTCAGCGACGCATGGTTCAGTCGGTCAGCGAACACCGCGTCACCGCGCCCGACCAGCGCACTGACCACACCCATGTTCGCCATGTAACCGGTGGAAAACAGCAGCGCCCGCGACAGGCGGACGAATGCCGCCAGCGCCACCTCCAGTTCGTGATGCGCAGTGTTGTGGCCGAGGATCAGGTGCGAGGCGCCGGCACCGACGCCATAACGGTCGATGCCCACCTTCGCTGCCGCCGCCAGCCGCGGATCGGCAGCAAGTCCCAGGTAATCGTTGGAACAGAATGCGGTGTAGTCACAGCCATCGACACTGACGCGCGCGCGTTGCGGCGTTGTCAGCGTGCGGCGCTTACGACGCAGGCCGTGCTCGTCGCGCGCCGCTAACTCAGCAGCCAGCTCATTGGCCAACT
>CAMBCD010000273.1 GCA_945863085.1 Bordetella parapertussis | reverse complement strand
GCGCGCTGATCACCGAAGTTTTCCGCGGCACGCCCGCCGACCGTGGCGGCATGAAGGTCGGCGACGTGCTGGTTGCCGTCGACGGCAAGACCGTAACCGACTCGGCAACCATGCTCAACCTGATCGCCGCACTGACCCCCGGCAGCCAGACCACGCTGCGTGTCATCCGGGAAACGAAGGAAGTCGACCTGAAGGTGACGGTCGGCAAACGGCCGAAACAGCCGCGCAAAGCAGACTAAGCCGGTAACCCCGACCGGCACCCTAATCCTTGGCAAGTTCGTCCGGTAAAAACAACCGGCACCTTGTCCACTAGTCAGCTTGCTGTTTGACGAACTCAGTTGCCGGAGCGGCTGCGTTCTTCGGCAGCGACGCGGTCGAGTTCGGCTTCCTGTTCCGCATCCGAAGGCGATTTATATTCATCTTCCGTACTGCGCGGGCGCGGCGGCACAAAGCGGGCTGCGAACAGACCCAGCTCGAACAACCGGCACATCGGTATCGCCAGCAGCAGCTGTGACACCACGTCCGGCGGCGTGACGATTGCCGCAATGATGAAGGCGATGACGATGAAATAGGGCCGGATGCTGCGCAACTGCTCCAGCGTCACGATCCCCATGCGCGTCAGCGTCACCACCACGATCGGCGTCTCGAAAGTCAGGCCGAAGGCCATGAACATGGTCAGCACGAAATTGAGATAGTTCTCGATGTCGGGCGCCACTGAAATGCTTTTTGGCGCGATCTGGTTGATGAAGTGGAACACGGTGTTGAACACGAAAAAATAACAAAACGCGATGCCGATCACGAACAGCACCGTGCTCATCACCACCAGCGGCAGCACCAGGCGTTTTTCGTGGGTATAGAGACCGGGCGCGACAAATGACCACGCCTGGTACAGCGTGTAGGGCAGCGTGATCACAAAAGCCACCATCATCGCCACCTTGACCGGCACCAGGAACGGCGTGATCACGCCGGTGGCGATCATTTTTGCGCCTTCGGGCAGCGCGTGCATCATCGGCGTCGCCAGCAGGTCGTAGAGGTCGGAGGCAAACGGGATCAGCACCAGCAGCACCAACCCGAATGCGATCAGTACGCGCAGCAGCCGGTCGCGCAGCTCAACCAGATGGGAAATGAAGGTGTCTTCGGTCACTGCGGCGTGTGTGTTTATTTTTATGCCGGTTTGCCCGGATCCGGCACGGCGGCGACGTCCGCCACCACCGGTGGCGCGGAATCGGCTGCGGCCGGCGCATCGGCGGTGATTTTATTCATCTCGGTTTCCGCAGACTGTACTTCGGCGGTCACTGATTGCTCGATCGACTGCACGGTGTCCTGCATGCTCGACTGCAGCTTGCGCAGGTCGTCGAGCGCCATTTCGCGGCTGATGTCGGATTTCACGTCGTTGACATAACGCTGCATGCGACCGAACAGGTGGCCGACGGTGCGCGCGACCTTGGGCAGTTTCTCCGGGCCGATGACGATCAGTGCCACCACGGCAATGACCATCAGTTCGGAGAAGCCGATATCAAACATGGGGGTGATGGGTGATGAGTAATTGGTGATGGGTAAAGGGTGAAAGCACGCAGCAGGGGAACTCCTGCATTTACCGTTTACCCATTACCCTTCACTTCTTACCCGTCACGACTTCGTGGTTTCCTTGCGCGCTTCGCCGTCGATGGTCTGGCCGGTAGAGGGCGGGATTTCGGTCTTGGCCTCGGCTGACTTGTCGTCGCCGGATTTCACACCTTCCTTGAATCCCTTGACCGCGCCGCCGAGGTCGGAGCCGATGTTGCGCAGTTTTTTGGTGCCAAATATCAGGACCACCACCAGCAACACGATCAACCAATGCCAGATGCTGAACGAACCCATAACAAGCTCCTCATGATCCGTGCCTGAGCACGGGGTAAGAATTCATGCGCCGTGCTGCCGGCGCGACCTTGCTTGTGACCTTACTTGTTTCGCGATGCCTTTTCCGCGACGCCGGACACACCCTCGCGCCGTTGCAATTCGGCGAGTACATCTTCCGGACCGGCACCATGCCAGGCCAGCAGCACCAGCGTATGAAACCACAGGTCGGCCGTTTCGCGAACCAAATGCAGTTTATCACCCTCCTTCGAGGCGAGCAGGGTCTCCGCCGCTTCTTCGAGCACCTTGCGCAGGATCGCATCCTCGCCCTTGGCCAGCAGGCCGGCGACGTACGAACCCGATGCATCGCCGCCCTTGCGCGCGGCGATGGTCTCGCCCAGCCGCAGCAGTATGTCTCTGTCGTTTTGAGTCATTATTTGATGTTGGACATTGCTTATTTCTTGTAAATCGCCTTGGGATCCTTCAATACCGGATCAATCTCGACCCAGTTCCCGTTACGCAGCTCCTGAAAAAAGCAGCTGTGCCGCCCGGTGTGGCAGGCAATGCCGCCGACCTGCTCGACTTCAAACAGCAGCACATCCTCGTCACAGTCGAGGCGAATCGCCCTCACTTTCTGTACATGGCCCGATTCTTCGCCCTTGTGCCAGAGTTTTTTGCGCGACCGCGACCAGTAATGGGCCTCGCCGGTGGCTGCCGTCTGCTGCAGCGCCTCGCGGTTCACCCACGCGACAGTCAGCACCCGTCCCGTGCCCGTTTCCTGTGTCACCACCGGGATCAGCCCGTCGCTGCCCCAGTGTATGCGGTCCAGCCAGTTCGACGCCATGATGTCCTCAGGCAGCGGTCATTCCGCCATGGAAATTTATAAGCTATTGATTTTAATTGTTTTTTTAAAGCACTACAAGCGGACTTCAATGCCCCGCTGCGCCATGTGTTCCTTGGCCTGGCGCACCGTGTATTCGCCATAGTGAAAAATGCTTGCGGCAAGCACCGCATCGGCGTGGCCGATGGTGACACCGTCGGCCAGATGATCGAGGTTGCCGACGCCGCCACTGGCGATCACGGGGATGTCCAGCGCCGACGAAAACGCGTGCGTGAGCTCGAGGTCAAAACCAATCCGCGTACCGTCGCGATCCATGCTGGTGAGCAGGATTTCCCCGGCGCCCAGCGCCTGCATTTTTTTGCCCCATGCCACGGCATCCAGCCCCGTGGCCTTGCGACCGCCGTGGGTATAAACCTCCCAGCGCAGCGGCCCGTCTCCGGCAACACGTTTGGCATCGACGGCGACGACGATGCACTGCGCGCCATAACGGCCGCTGGCATCGGCCACCAGCTGCGGATTCTGCACGGCGGATGTGTTGATGCTGACCTTGTCGGCACCGGCATTGAGCAGACGGCGCACATCGTCCACCGACCGCACGCCGCCGCCAACCGTCATTGGTATGAACACCTGTGCGGCGACAGACTCGATGATATGCAGGATCAGGTCACGGTCGTCACTGCTCGCCGTGATGTCGAGAAAAGTCAGTTCGTCGGCACCCTGGTCATCGTAGCGGCGCGCGATTTCGACCGGATCACCGGCATCCTTCAGCTCGACAAAATTGACACCCTTGACCACACGGCCGGCGGTGACGTCGAGACAGGGGATGATGCGTTTGGCCAAGCCCATAACTGCGTTAGCCACAGAGTGCACAGAGGACACAGAGAAGAACGCAATACCCCGGATCTCTGTGCTCTCTGTGTCCTCTGTGGCTTAGTCCTTTTTACTCAACTTGTCGGCGAGTGTCTGCGCCGCCTTGAAATCCAGCGTGCCCTGGTACACCGCGCGGCCGGTGATGGCGCCGGTGATGCCCTCGGCTTCGACCGCGCAGAGTTTTTTGACATCCTCGAGATCGGTGATGCCACCACTGGCGATGACCGGCACGTTCAACTGCCGCGCCAGCGCCACCGTGGCTTCGATGTTGACGCCGGTCAACATGCCGTCGCGGCCGATGTCGGTGTAGATCACGGCTTCGACGCCGTAATCCTCGAATTTTTTCGCCAGGTCAACGACGTCATGCCCGGTCATTTTCGACCAGCCGTCAACCGCAACCTTGCCGTCCTTGGCATCCAGCGCAACGATGATATGGCCCTGGAACGCGGTGCAGGCCTCCTGCAGGAAGCCCGGAGTTTTTACCGCGGCAGTTCCGATGATGATGTAGCTGATGCCGGCATCGATATAGGCCTCGATGGTGTCGAGGTCGCGGATGCCGCCGCCCAATTGCACCGGCAGTTCGGTGCCCACCGCCTTGACGATGGCGCGGATCGCCCCCTGGTTTTTCGGTTTGCCGGCCGCAGCGCCGTTGAGATCAACCACGTGCAGGCGGCGCGCGCCCTGATCCAGCCATTGTTTGGCCATGGCGCCGGGATCTTCGGAAAATACCGTGGCATCGTTCATGTCGCCCTGTTTCAGGCGCACACAATGACCGTCTTTCAGGTCAATGGC
>CAMBCD010000272.1 GCA_945863085.1 Bordetella parapertussis | reverse complement strand
AACGCCTGCCCACCGGCAATATTTCGCAAACCTGTTCCTGTTACGCCAGTGACGCTGAATTGACGACCGACCCCGCGGCGCAGTAAGTTCCAGCCTCTTCCATTTTTCAACCTTGATTTTCAATTTGGCCGGTATCCATCATGAGTGATCACAAAGATCCGCAGTCCCCCGTGGCATCTCCCGTTTTCCCCCAGGGGAAAACATGGGATTACAAAAAACGCGAAGGCATTTACGAGTCCGACGTGACGGCGCTGGTGCGTCGCATGCTCGAAGACGAAACTGTCCGCGAAGACCAGCGCAATGCCTGGGAACGCTGGCGCAACGATCCCTCGGGGCTGCAGCGATGAGCGCCGGCATGAAGCAGTGCATCATCCTCGGCGCGGCCTTGCTGGCCGCGACTTCGGCGGCAATGGCGCAGAACTTTCCGTCACGCCCCGTGCGTTTTGTTGTTCCGTACGCTCCCGGCGGCAGCACCGACACGCTGGCGCGATCCATGGGCAGCAAACTGTCGGAGCTGCTCGGCCAGCAGGTGGTGGTCGACAACCGTCCCGGCGCCAGCGGCGACATCGGCATGACCATTGTGGCCAAGGCGCCGCCTGACGGCTACAGCATCGTGCTCGGCTACATCGCCAATCTCGGCATCGGCCCCAGTCTGTACGATAAGATGCCCTACGACCCGGTGAAGGATTTTGCGTCGATCACCCAGGTGGCGGGCGCTTCCAACATTTTTGTCACCCATCCCTCGCTGCCGGCGAAGAATTTCAAGGAATTCATCGCCTACACCAAGGCCAACCCGAAAAAAGTGTCCTTCGCCACGGCCGGCGTGGCCAGCGTCGGTCACCTGACCGGGGAAGTGCTCAACGACATGGCCGGCATCGACATGCAGCATGTGCCGTACAAGGGCAGCGGCCAGGCGATCTCGGACCTGGTCGGCGGCCACATCAAGGTGATGATCAGCGGCATGGCCTCGACCTTGCCGCATGTGCGTTCGGGCAAGCTGAACGGCATCGTCACCACCGGCAGCAAACGCACGCCGGCGACGCAGGACATCCCGACCATCGCCGAGACCTATCCCGGCTTCGAGTCGAGTTCCTGGTTCGGTGTGCTGGCGCCGGCGGGTACGCCGAAGCCGATCATCATGCGGCTCAATGCGGATATTCATAAATCGTTGCAGGATCCGGCCGTGGTGAAACGGCTGGAAGGCGTCGGTTTTGAAATCACCTACGGCACGCCGGAGCAGTTTTCGGCTTACATCAAGTCGGAGATCAAGAAGTGGGCTAAGGTGGTGAAGGCTTCTGGGGCGAAGCCGGGTTGACCGGTGGCCATTTGCTCAAACAAAACCTCGCTGCGGCGGGGTTTTGTTTTTTGGTTGATTGAAAATTTCCAAATCCACGATCAAACATTCGTCATTCCGGCGGAAGCCGGAATCCAGGGTTTTCGTATCTATTACTTCAACTGCAACTTCGCCGGGGGCAGCCCGGCGGCTGGTCACTTTCTTTTGTGCGGCCAAAAGAAAGTAACCAAAGAAAATGCCGCCCTACCGAGCCGCCCCTACGGGGTGCCCTGCGTTGCTCGCGCGGCCGGGCGGCTGCGGAACTCGCGCACGAGTTCTATTCGTGGATGCTGGGTTGGGCGGGAATGTGTTGTGGTGCTGCAACGTCCTGCGCGCTCGCACAGTCCTCGCCGACTGCCCCCGGCCGCGCTGCGCTACTCGGCGGCTCAGAAGGGGTAACACCGTGAGTTTTGCGCCAATAACTACTGTTTAAACGGATTTCGGCTATGCTTTTGCTTTGTTGTTAGACGATAGTTTTCACGTCGGTTTTAGCAAGGTTGAAATCGCGAGATTTTTGCGTAATATATTGTTTATAGTTAATAAAATTATAAAACCATCTGGAATGTTATCCGACGTTTTTGTCGTATAAAACTAGTTAGGCATCGCGTGGCTGCACCGGTCGACCGTCACTCCATAGCACTAGGCGCTTGCTTCGCCATCAATCACGCCCAAACTCTGCTAGAGGACGCTGCTACCCTCTATTCGCACAAGCGCGCCTCTGGCGCATTTCACCTAGCAGTCATGGCCCGCGAAGAGTTGGGGCGCTTTCATCTTCTAGCCGAGCGATATCACAAACTGTCCGACGGTGAGTTACTCGACGCCAAAGAACTGGCTCAGTCATTGCAGCCACACAAAGTCAAACTTTTTGCTGGGCAGTCCACGGTTCCAGTGCCTATGACAACCGAGCAACACGCGGAGTGGTCGGCTGCAATTCAGCGAAACGACGAACAAACTGTTTCGACAATTTCGCAGAACGTTCGCCTACGCGCCCAGAGGCTCAAACCCCATCAAGCCGCTGAGTTGCACCAACGGCGCCTCAAGGCACAATACGTAGATCTGGACCCTCAGACCGGGCTATGGTCTCAACCGTCCAGTGTTTCTATGCTCGACGCGAGTACGCTTATACGCACCGTCGTCGCAGAGATCGCAAATGCGCTCATAGGCCTACGGGGTGTCGCCTGGATTCAAAATGCGTTCCAAGTTGCAGGCATGTCGCCTCCGAAAATGGGGCCCTTCACTCATCGAATCTATGCGTTTCTTGGCACTGGCGATGCCTAACCCTTCGCTCCACCTGACATTCGCCAGCCGGCTTCGCCGCCTGTCGCCCGCAGGTGAACTCAAACGTTACTCTTGACCCCGCAGCCTACCGCCGAGCGATCCCCAGCTTCTCGTAAATCGGCCTGATACCGTCGCGTATCTCGTGACGTTTGCGCGCCAGTACCAGCGCTGCGGCCACGCAGCACAAACCACCGATGGTCAGCGTCGCGCGTGGCCCGATGATGTCGGCGATCGCGCCTGCCGCCAGTGCGCCGAAGGGCATGATGCCGAGGAAGGCCACGGTGTAGAGGCTCATCACCCGGCCGCGTTTGTCGTCGTCGACGATGGTCTGCAGGATGGTGTTGACTGATACCGACGTAACCAGGATTCCGAAGCCGACCACCGGCAACAACAACAGTGCCAGCCATACCGAAGGCGCATTGGCGAACAGCACCAGTGCCGTGCCTGCCGAGAACACGGCGATGATGATCAGCCGGATCAGGCCGCGGGCGTTTTTTCTGGAGGCCAGGTAAAGCGTGCCGCAGATGGCGCCGGCGCCCGAGGCGCTCATCAGGAAACCCATCAGGTCGGCGTTGCCGCTGAACACTTCGCGCACCATCACCGGCATCAGAGATGAATAGGGAGTGGCGACGAAGGCCACGACGGCCAGGGTTAACAAAAGCGCGCGGATCGGCAGCGTGTGCCAGACGTAGCCGAATCCTTCGCGCAGGCCGGCCAGTACCGAGGTCTTGACGGGTTCGCGCGGTTGCGGCCGGCTGCGGATCATCATGAAGGAAATCACCACCGCGATATAGGTCAGCGCATTGATCAGGAAGCAGTGTGCCTCGCTCAGCACGCCTATCAGGATGCCGGCAATCGCGGGGCCGACCATGCGGCCGCTGTTGGCCATCAGCGAGGTCAGTGCAATCGCATTGGGCAGGTCTTCCTTGCCGTCGACCAGCTCGAGCAGGTAGGCGTGGCGTATCGGCAGTTCGAAGGCGACCAGCACACCCATCAGCATGGCGAGGGTGATGATGTGCCAGGGCGCGATGATGCCGGCCAGTGCCAGCGCAGCGAGGGTTGCGGCCTGCAAGAGCTCAAGCACCTGGGTTGCGAACATCGCGCGATGCAGGTTCCAGCGGTCCGACCACAGGCCTGCCAGCGGTGACAGCAGCAGGATCGGCAGGCTGCCGGCAAAGGCCATCACGCCGAGCATGGTCGCCGATCCGGTCATCCGGTAGAGCAGCCAGCTCTGAGCCACGATCTGGATCCAGTAACCGATCAACGCAAAAATCTGGCCGGTGAGGAACAGCCGGAAGTTGCGGTGGCGCAGAGCGCGCAGGGAGGGCAGGGCCATAAAAGCCATCAAAAAGGAACGAATTCTACTTCATGGACTTGTCGTCAGGCCGGGCAGTGCGCTGCGGTAAAATCGCAGCTTCCCATGTCTGAAAATTCCACTGCGAGCGGCGTCCGCTCCCAACTCATCACCATCGTCCAGCTCTTGTGCGTGGTGGTGTTGTGGAACAGCGCCTACAAGGGCGCACGGGTGCTCAACACGCTGTATGCCCTGGAACTCGGCGCCAGCCCATTGGAGATCGGCCTGCTGCTGGCCACTTACGGCGTGTTTCCGCTGTTGCTGGCAGTGAAGGCCGGGCGCATCGTTGATCGCTACGGCGCACGGGTGCCGATCATCCTCGGCATGATCGTGTGCATGCTGGGCACTGTCCTGCCGTGGTTTGCGCCCAGCCT
>CAMBCD010000271.1 GCA_945863085.1 Bordetella parapertussis | reverse complement strand
AAGCCGGGCAAGGTGAAGCACACGCGCACCTACAAGCTGACGCCGGGCGTCGCGCATGTCTACAACGAGGGCGACCTGCATTCGCCGAAACGCGAGGGGCCGACCAGCCTGATCCGCATCGAAGGCACCAACATGGCGAAGGTGAAGCGTTTCAAGTACGAACAGGTCTGAACCGCTGCCGCATTAAAAAAGCCGCCCCGGGGCGGCTTTTTTGTTTCCGGGAAGTATTGGTGTCTGTGTCAGTGCCCGGCGCCGACGGGAAGGGCTGGCAGGCGGCCCTGGGCGAGGTTGTGCAGGTGGCGTTTGCGTACCAGCACCATCGACAGCGAGACGAACAGGCCGAACAGCGCGATCACCCAGTAGATCGACAGGTTCAGCCAGATCAGCAGTGCATACAGGCTGAGCATCGCGAGGATGGACAGGTTTTCGTTGAAATTCTGCACGGCGATGGAGTGTCCGGCTCCCATCAGGATGTGGCCGCGGTGCTGCAGCAGCGCATTCATCGGTACCACGAAAAACCCGGCGAGGCCGCCGATCAGCAGCAGCAGCGGTATCGCCACGGACAGCGAGGTGGCGAAGTTCATGGCGATGACGATGATGCCCATGGCGATGCCGACCGGGACCACGTTGACGGCCTTGTGCAGGGGCACGATTTTGGCGGCGATGATGGCGCCGGCGGCGATGCCCACCGCGCAGATGCCCTGCAGCAGTGTCGCCTGCGACAGCGAGTAGCCCAGCGCGACCTCGGCCCATTTCAGCACGATGAACTGCAGCGTGGCCCCGGCGCCCCAGAACAGCGTCGTCGTGGCCAGCGAGATCTGGCCCAGCTTGTCGGTCCACAGCAGTTTTACGCAATGCGCGAATTCACGCACCAGGTAGAACGGATTCTTGCTGGGCGGACGGTGGTCGACGCCGGTGTCCGGAATGTAGAGGTTGAAGATGGCCGCGATGCCGTAAAGCAGCATGATGATGGCGATGGCGGCTTCGGCCGGGGTGTCGACACCGGTGTCGATGCGCGGCAGGTCGAAGGCGAGCAGTTTGCCCGAGATCGTCGCGCTGATCAGCACGCCGCCGAGCAGCGTGCCGACGATGATCGAACTCACGGTCAGGCCCTCGATCCAGCCGTTGGCGACAACCAGCCGGTGATGCGGCAGGTACTCGGTGAGGATGCCGTATTTGGCCGGCGAGTACGCGGCGGCGCCGAGGCCGACCACGGCGTAGGCCAGCAGTATGGTCATGTATTCGGAGGTGCCGGGAATGTTCCACAGGTCATGGAAAAACAGCAGCAGGCAGCCGACGATCTTGACCGTGTTGGTGATGAACATCACGCGACCCTTGGGCATCGAATCGGCGAAGGCGCCGACAAAGGCGGCGAAAACCACGTAGGAAATCGTGAAAGAGAACTTCAGCAGCGGGGTCATCCACTCCGGCGAATGCATCTGCATCAGCAGCGCGATCGAGGCGACCAGCAGTGCGTTGTCGGCGAGCGACGAAAAAAACGGCGCCGCCATGATTATGTAAAAACCTAAAGGCATGAATCCGGGGAGGGTGCCGGGGTTTGGGTGTGGTTGTTTTTTATTGTGTTGTTGAAAAGGAGCGGGCTTTGTCCGGGCGGCCCGTCAGGGCCTGTCCAGCCGACGGTTACAGGAACCGCGGTTTTATACCATAGTTCCATGGGGATATTGCGGTTCCGGGCCCCTCGGGTTTGTGCCGGCTTTTTGCCGGCTGGCTTTGTCGGCAGGGCTCGAACGGGTAGTATCCCCATTTTCCCCATTTCCACCGGACATCCCCTGATTCGCCATGGCCGATCGTCGCCTGCAGGTATTCCATGCCGTTGCCCGCCAGCTTTCATTCACGAAGGCGGCGGAGCAGTTATTCATGACCCAGCCCGCGGTGACCTTCCAGATCAAGCAACTGGAGGAGCACCTCAACACGCGGCTGTTCGAGCGCAGCCATGGCCGCATTGCGCTGACCCCCGCCGGGGAACTGGTGCTGGGTTATGCCGAAAAAATCCTGACCTTGTCCGAGGAGCTGGAAACCCGCGTCGGTGAACTCACCGGCGCGATCAGCGGGCCGCTGCTGCTCGGCGCCAGCACCACCATCGCCGAGTTCTACCTGCCGCAGATCCTCGGCGAGTTCAAGGCCGTGCATCCCCATGTGCAGGTGCGCATGACGGTCGCCAATTCCGAAACCATCGAATCACGCGTCGCCGAACATGCGCTGGACCTCGGCCTGATCGAATCGCCGTCGCACCTGGCCGGGGTGCAGACGGAAGTGTGCTGCGAGGATGTGCTGGTGATGATCTGCAGTCCGAAATACAAGCTGGCCAAAGCCAAAGGCGTGTCGGCGGCCGAAATCGCCGGCGAACCCTTTGTCAGCCGCGAGTCGGGATCCGGCACGCGCGAGTTTTCCGACCATTATTTTCAACAGAACAGGATTCCGCCCGATGCCATCAACATAGTCATGGAACTGGGCAGCCCGGAGGCGATCAAGGGCGTGGTGGCCACCGGGCTCGGGGTGTCCGTGCTGTCGCGTGCGACGGTGGCCAAGGAACTGAAACTCGGCGTGCTGGTGGCGGTGCCGCTGGATCCGCCGCTGATCCGCGCCCTGTCGGTGGTGACCCCGCGCAACAAGTTCTGCTCGCGCCTGGTTTCGACTTTTGTCGAATTCGCGATGGCGCGGATGAAGGACATGGCCGCGGCGCAATGACGGGCAGCAAGCGACGACAGGCCCTGCTTGCGGCTTTTGACCGGCTGGATGAGGCGCAGCAGGACGCACTGATGGATTTTGCCGCGGTGCTGGCGGCGCGTGATGACGGTTCGGCGGTGGCGGTGACTCGGCCGGAGCCGCGTCCCGCGGACGAATCGGTGGTCGCGGCGATCAGGCGCCTGGTCCGCGTTTATCCGGCGGCCGAACGGCGCCGGCTGATGGGACCGCTGTCGGTGCTGATGGCGCAGCACGCCATGCAGGGGCGGGCAGCCGCGGAAGTGATCGATGAACTCGAGGCGGTGTTTGAGCGGCAGCATGCAAAAACAGCGCGGAGCGCAAAGTGATGAGTGCGGAACGGGGTGTTCCCCGAGTTTTTGAGTAACAGTCCATGCCACGACCGATAACTGCCACCATGGACCTTGCGGCGCTGGGGCATAACCTCGGCGTTGCCCGCGCGCATGCGCCGCATGCGAAGGTGTTTGCGGTGGTCAAGGCCAATGCCTACGGCCACGGCCTGTTGCGTGCCGCGAAGGCCTTGCGCGCCGCCGACGGTTTTGCCGTGCTCGAATTCGATGCCGCAATCCGGCTGCGTGATGCCGGTTACACTCAGCGCATCGTGTTGCTGGAAGGTTTTTTTGATGCGCGCGAGGCCGTGGCCGGCGCCGAACGGAAAATCACCACGGTGGTGCACAACGAGGCGCAGTTTGCCTGGACTGATCCGCTGCTGGCCGGATCCCGGCTCGACGTCATGCTCAAGATCAACAGCGGCATGAACCGGCTGGGGTTTGCACCCGGGGCCGTGCGCGGCGCTTATGAGGCACTGCAGGACAATCCGGGGGTCGTCAAAATCACGCTGATGTCGCATTTTGCCGACGCTGACGGCGCGGGTGGCGTGGCCGCGCAGATGGCGGTGTTCGAACGCGCGGTGGCGGGCATTGCCGCGCCGCGCAGTCTGGCCAATTCGGCGGCGACGCTGCGTTATCCGGAAACCCATTTTGACTGGATCCGGCCGGGCATCATGCTTTATGGTTCATCGCCGTTTGCCGACCGCAGTGCGGCGGAGCTGGAACTCAAGCCGGTGATGACGCTGGCCTCGGAAATCATCGGCGTCTGCGACCTGAAACCCGGCGATACCGTTGGTTATGGCGGCACCTTCCGTGCCGAACGACCGATGCGCATCGGCATTGTCGCCTGCGGTTATGCCGACGGTTATCCGCGCCATGCGCCCAGCGGCAGTCCGCTGCGGGTGGGCGAACGGATGACGACGACCGTGGGCCGGGTGTCGATGGACATGTTGTGCGCCGATATCACCGACATGCCCGACGCGGGTATTGGCACTCGCGTCGTGTTGTGGGGTGAGGGCAACCCGATTGATGCCGTGGCGCAGGCTGCAGGCACGGTCAGTTATGAACTGATGTGTGCATTGACACCGCGTGTACCGGTGATCGAACAACAATAAGCAAATAACAAAGGGGGGCGGCGATGCCTTGGCGTGACTGGCAGGACGATATCGATCGGCAAGTCAATCCACGGGCCTGGGCGACGGATGTCGAGGCGCAGCACGCGCTGCGCGGCAAACTCTCGGCGGCGGCGCGCGCCCGCCTGAAGGGTGAGTCCAACGTGGCGTACGGCGACACGCC
>CAMBCD010000270.1 GCA_945863085.1 Bordetella parapertussis | reverse complement strand
TTCAGGCCGCGCGCATCAAGTTCCTTGTCAAATTGCATTTCAGCCTCGTTCTTCAAATGATTGCACCATGGATCCGCCCTGTGGCGGATCGTGCATTATAGACGTGTCGGATATACTGCCGGCCACTCGCCGCGGGTCAAGCCGTGGCGACCGGCCGCTGCTTCATCAGTTCGCGCAGCTCCGTGTTGCGCGACTGCAGATCGCGCGCAAGCTGCACGGCGACCATGTACTGGAGATGGTGCGCAATCGGCGGCGCCGCCCGGAACAGGTCCCTGAAGTCCGGCCACGACAATTCAGCCACGGTGACCGCTTCCTTGGCCACCGCACCCCAGCCGGCAGGCATGTTTTCGACCAGCGACAGCAGGCCGAACATCTCGCCCGCATGCAGATCCCGGGCTTCCTGCTGTGTGCCCGTGGCTTCGTCAACATGGACACTCTGGATAGTGCCTTCGACCAGCAGATAAAGGGCCTCGCCCTGCTCGCCCTGGGTAATAAATTCATGCCCGGCGGGGTGCCTGGACACAATCATTTTATCGGCGAGCGCATCGATGTCCGCTGCCTTGAACTGTTCAAACGCCGGCAATGTTTTCAGGAATTGTTTGATGTCCATGATCAGTGCTCTCTGGCAGTTTGTTAAATAACGTTGTTGCTGTAAAAGGTCCGAGCTTTATGGTAGGGCAACTCTCGCTTAATCAACGACTTGAAGGCGTGTGCGCTCGGTCGCTGCGCGCCCCGAAGGAAGTCCCCTCGGGGGGCTCCCAACGCACTCGCCCATCGCTTTTTCAACAGACGGCTAGGTCCCAGGAACACGGCCAAAGAATGATTTGATCCAGTTCTTGCCGCTCGGCGGCAACGATTCGGCGGGGTCGAACTGGGGGGGCGGCGCCCTGCCTTCCTTCAGGTCGGAGAACGATTGCACCGATGCGCGCAGGCGATCGGCCAGCATGTCGACGAAATGCTGCAGCAGCACGCTGGCAATCGCATAATTGGATGCGATCAGGTCCTCGAATGCCTGGTGGCGCAGGCGCAGCATTTTCACCGGCGTCAGCGATTTCACCGTCGAACTGGCCTGCTCCTCACCGCTCAGCACCGACACCTCGCCCAGCACCTGTCCGGGTCCGATGACGCCAAGCTTGATGGCCCTGCCGTTTTCCTCGACCGTGATCGACACCTCGCCCTCGAGGATCAGGTACAGCGAATCGACGGGCATGCGGTCACGGATGATCACCCGGTTTGCCGGCAGCTCGAGTTTCGATGTTGCCGCAAGCAGGCTGCTGACATTGGCCGGACCGAGGGCAGTTGCCCACAACGGAAATTTTTCCCTGAATTCTTCGTCCATGCCCTTTTCCTTGCCCTGTTCCTTGCTGTTTTTCTTGCCGCTTTTTTGCCACTTTTGCGCTTGATCCACGCCGGGCACCACCGGCGCATACCGGCTTCCGCAATGCGGATGTTATGCACGGGACGTTAAGCGTGGGACAAGCGCACCCTACCATACAACCCGTGGTCTTAATAATGAAAAACTGCCCCTTTGTGCGCCACGATCATGCGTGCAGAATCTGCGCCGTTTTACTCAACAAAACACCCGGATGGGCTAAAATCATCTGCATACACATAAAGATCGGAAACGGCATGAAAAAAATAGCCGCTGCGTTGATGACGGGGGGGTTATTCCTGTCTTTTTGTCTTCCCGCACAGGCTGACCTTGCACAGGGCCTTGCCGCTTATCGCAAAGGGGATTACGCCACCGCTCTCAAGGAATGGCAGCCTCTGGCCGCCAGGGGCAATGCCGATGCCCAGAACAACATGGGCGTGCTCCACGAAAAAGGCCAGGGCGTCGAGCGCAATTTCGTCGAGTCCGTCAACTGGTACCGCCGCGCCGCCGACCAGGGCCACGCACAGGCACAGAACAACGTCGGCGTCATGTATGAGAAGGGACTGGGCGTCAAACCTGACGCCAAGGAAGCCGCCAGCTGGTACATGCGCGCCGCGCAACGCGGCAATGCCAACGCCCAGAACAATCTGGGCGTGCTCTATTTCGGCGGCCGCGGCGTGCCCCAGAATTACACCCAGGCCATGCAGTGGTACCGTCGTGCCGCCGCGCAGAACAGCACCAACGCGATGAACAACATCGGCGTGCTCTTTGAGCGCGGTTTTGGCGTGCCGCAGAATTACCCGGAAGCGGCGCAGTGGTACCGCCGCGCCGCCGAACGCGGACAGCCGCAGGCGCAGAACAACCTCGGCGTGCTCTACGAAAAGGGACTGGGCGTGCCGGCCGACATGGCGGTCGCGCTCAACTGGTATCGCAGCGCCGCCGACCAGGGCCACGCCCAGGCACAGAACAATCTCGGCGTGCTCTACGGCAGCGGCCGCGGCGTGCCGGCGAACATGGCGCAGGCCTATGTCTGGTTCAGCCTCGCGGCAGCGCGCGGCAATCCCGACGCCGCCACCAACCGCGAAGCCGCGGACCGCCGGCTGACCCCCGAGCAGCGCGAAGAAGCACAAAACACCGTGCGCGCATGGAAACCGAAGCTTTCGGATAAATCATGATCGTTTGCTGAGCGTCCCGGCCCGATACCGCAGTTCGCCGAAAGAAACGGAACCCCAGTTGTCGCCGCAACACGCCTTATTTTGCATGTCCCACTCGTTCCGCGTGTTGCGCGCAGCGCCGCTGCTCGCACTGCTCTGCGCCGCAGTGCCGGCCTGGAGCCAGTTCATCACCCCGGGCGCGGTGCTCGACACTCTCCCCGGCAGCAAACCCGTGCTGCCGCCGACACCGGCCGAAGTGATTTTCCCGGTTTCCCGCCCCGGCGCCGTGCATGACCCGTCCGCGCCGCGATTTACCGTCAACGCCTTCAGCTTTGTCGGCGCCACCATCTACACGCAGCAGCAGTTGAAGCAGCTGACCGAACGTTTCATCGACCTCGAACTGAACCTGTATGACCTGGACCGTGCCGCCGATACGGTGACCCGGCTCTACCGCGAAACCGGCTACCCGATCGCGCGTGCCATCATCCCCGCGCAAAAAGTCGAGAACGGCATCGTCCGCATCGAAGTCATCGAAGGCCGCATCTCCACCGTCAGCATCGTCGGCAACAACCGTTACTCCGAACAGCTGATCGCGTCGCGCATCAGCGAACTGTCAAAAAACGAAATCATCACCCTCGACCGCCTCGAAAGAAGCCTGCTGCTGATGAACGACCTGCCGGGGCTGTCGGCGCGCGCAACACTCGCACCCGGCGCCGAATTCGGCACCACCGACATGGTCATCCGCACCGAGGAAACATCCGTCGCCGGCGCCGTGACCTTTGACAATTACGGGATCAAGGAAACCGGCCAGTTGCGCATTGATGCCGGGATCGATTTCAACAACCCGCTGGGCATCGGCGACCAGCTGAACATCCGCGCCATCAAGACTGAACACGAGCTGCTGTCGTACGGCCGCATCGGCTACAGCCTGCCGCTCTCCAGCAACGGCACGCGCTTGAGCGGTACTTATTCGCGCGTGAACTACGACATCGCAGGCCCTTTTGCCGCGCTGGAAATTTCCGGCGAAGTGACCGACACCGAACTGCTGCTGACCTGGCCCTATGTGCGCAGCCGCTCCCGCAACCTGATTTTCGGCATCGGCGTGCGCCGCACCGAAGCCTCGCAACGCACGCTGGGCCTGCCGACCTCGGACACCCGCATCGACCTGCTGAACCTCACTATGCTGGGCAACTGGGTGCACGAAGATTCCGCACTGACAAACGCCACGCTGGCGTTTTCCAGCAACGGCAAAGACAATCCGAACGGCAGCCGCCAGGATGCGCAGGCCGCGAAACTCGACTTCGACATCAACCATCTCCGCGCCGCATCGAAGAACTGGGATTTTTATCTGCGTACCCGCTGGGTATTTTCCACCGACACGCTGGCTGATACCGAAAAATTCTCCCTTGGCGGCCCCGGCAGCGTGCGCGGTTACCGTCCGTCCGAACTGCGCGGCGACAACGGCTGGCTGACCACCATTGAATTGCGCCGGCAGTTCGTCCTCACCAATACCGCAGGCATGATCAACCTGTTTTATGACGACGGTTCGGCCAAGGCCAAGGGTTTCTCGCGTTACGACAGCATCCGCAGCGCCGGTATCGGCGCCAGCGTTTTCCCGCACAAAAACCTGCGTGCCAGCGTCGAATACGCCTACCCGCTGAGCGATCGCGTTTCAGTCGACGGTAAACGCGGCCGCGCGTGGTTTACGGTGGGCAGCAGCTTCTGAGCATAAATGCACATAAGTAATTGATTTTATTATATTTTTTGATAAACGGCCAGCCTCCATGCCCTGCTATACTCGGCGCCATACATTGGCATCGGACCTGAACCGGATGAATTCGTGA
>CAMBCD010000269.1 GCA_945863085.1 Bordetella parapertussis | reverse complement strand
ACCCCACTCCTGCCTGCAAGCCTGCCACCCGCCGCCGCGCGCTGGACCGGCCGCGTCAAATTCGATTTCACCGGCGGCAACAATGATCCGGATGCGCTGCCGCTCGAAGGCCTGATCGCGGCGGCCGATGCGGTGCTGCGACGCGAGGGGCGCACGCTGTCGACCTACGGCCTGAACAGCGGCCCGCAGGGTTACCGGGCGCTGCGCGACTTTCTGGTGGTTAAGCTCAAGCGTGATGCCGGCATCCGCTGCAGCGCCGACGACATCCTGATCACCTCGGGCTCGCTGCAGGCGCTGGACCTGGTCAACCACACGCTGCTCGCGCGCGGCGACACCGTGATCATCGAAGAGGATTGTTACCAGGGCTCGATCAACCGCCTGCTCAAGCTGGGCGTGACGCCGGTGGGCATCCCGCTCGACCGCGAGGGGCTGCGCATTGATGCACTGGCGGCTGCGCTCGCCGACCTGAAGGCGAAGGGCATCCGCCCCAAGTACATCTACACCATCCCGACGGTGCAGAACCCGACCGCCACCATCCTGCCGCTGGCGCGGCGCACTGCACTGCTGAAGCTCGCCGCGGACTACGGCGTGCCGGTGTTCGAGGACGACTGTTATGCCGACCTGAGCTGGTCGGGCGAGCGTCCGCCCGCGCTGCACGCCCTGAGCGAACTGGGCAATGTCATTCATATCGGTTCGTTCTCGAAATCCATCGCGCCCGCCCTGCGCGTGGGTTACATCGTCGCGCCCTGGGCGATCCTGTCACGCATGCTGGCGATAAAAACCGATGCCGGCTCCGGCGCGCTGGAACAGATGGTGCTGGCGGAATACTGCACGGCGCATTTCACCAGGCACCTGCCCGCGCTGCGCAAGAGCCTGCGCGCCAAGCTCACGACACTGATGGAATCACTGCGTGAGCATTTCGGCACGGCGGCGCAGTTCGACGATCCGCAGGGCGGCATTTTCCTGTGGGTGAAGCTGCCGGACAGCGTCGATGCACTGAAGCTCTACCCGCTGGCGCAGGCCGCGGGCGTGGCCATCAACCCCGGGCCCGAATGGTCGGTGAACAAGGCGCAGGCCCGCAGCCACCTGCGGCTGTGTTTCGCCAACCTGAGCCACGAGGAAATCAGCCAAGGGGTGGCGACGCTGGCGGAGGTCTGCCGCCGGGAATTCGGGATGCTCGGCTGAATTCGACGTTCATCTTGGTGCAGGTCAAAAAATACAATAAAATCAAATACTTATAAAATATCCGGCGATTGCGCCTTGATCAGGCAAACCGTTGCGCCTGCCTCGCAGTTGCAATAACATGATGCTGTGACATAGATCAGTAACATGTTACGGAGGCGCCATGGAAGTCAACGAACGCATGAAAAATTATCGCGTGCGGCAACGCGCTTCAGGGTTGCGGCTGGTGCAGCTCTGGGTGCCCGACACGCGTTCGCCGGTTTTCGCCACGGAGTGCCGCCGTCAGTCGGCGCTGCTGCGTGGCGACCGGGCAGAAACCGAAGCCCTGGAGTTCATCGGCAAGGCCGCGGCGTGGAAAGACGATGCGGCGCGGTGACTTCGTTACCGTTGCGGCGCCTGGCGATTACGGCAAACCGCGCCCGGCGCTGGTCATCCAGTCGGATCTGTTCGACGAGCTGCCCAGCGTTGCCTTGTGCCTGGTGACCAGCGAACTGCGTAACGCGCCCATCTTCCGCATTACGGTGGACCCGGGGACAGATAACGGCCTGCAAAACATTTCGCAGATCCAGATCGACAAGATCCTGTCCGTGCCGCGCGAGCGTGTGGGCGGCGTGATCGGCCACCTCGACGATACAACGATGCTCAAGGTCAACCGCTCGCTCGCGGTGTTTACCGGTATCGCCTGATCCGGGTTCATGCCACCCGCTTCACGCCGCGGTTTGCGCTTCCATCATCCGGTAGCGCAACATCACGCATAATTGACCATACGGGCAGCACGGGCTAGAGTGAGCCCGGCAATTGACCGGCCAAGGTCATTTCAGACGACACAGATCGTCAAGACAGCTACGCATGATTGCGGCTGTTCCGGTTTTCATAACGAAGTGAGGAAAAATCCATGAATCTGCATCGTTCGTTGAAGAACATCCTGTCGCTGGCCGTGGTGGCCTGCGCCGCCCTGCTGCCGGCCACCCAGGCTTCCGCGCAAAAGGTCGATTTCAAGGGCAAACGCATTCTGGTAACCGTGCCCTTCGCTCCCGGCGGCGGCTCGGATGTCTACATCCGCGCCCTGCAGCCTTTCCTCGAGAAACACCTACCGGGCAATCCGACCATCATCGTGCTCAATATCCCGGGCTCGCGCTCGATTCCCGGGGCCAACCGTTTTCAGGAACGCGCGGTTGCGGACGGCACCCATGCGATCGTCGTGTCGGCCACCACGGTCGGCAGCTTCGTGTTCTCGCGCTCGAAGGTCAAATATGATCTGGACAAATGGGAACCGGTGCTGCTCTCGCCGCAGGGCGTGGTCATCTACACCACACCCGCGCTCGGCGTGAGCGGGACGAAGGATCTCTCCAAACTGAAGGGCAAGGCCCTGGTCTTCGGCGGGCAAAGCGCGGCCGGCGGGGAAGCGCGTTCCGTGCTGACCTTCGAACTGCTCGGTCTCAAACCGAAATATGTCTGGGGCATGAACCGGGGGCCGGTCCGCCTCGCCTTCGAACGCAACGAGTTGAACATCAACTACGATTCGATGCCCGGCTATCTCGGCGCCGCATCGAAGCTGGTCAAGGCCGGCAAGGCGGTGCCGCTGTATTCCCTGGGCATCACCGACAGCAAGGGCAACATCATCCGCGATCCGAATGTACCCAACCTGCCCCACTTCGTTGAAGCCTACGAACTGATGTTCGGCAAGAAACCTTCGGGCCCCGGATATGAGGCGTGGAAGTCGGTGCACAACATGATGACCATGCTGAACAAGGGCATCTTCCTGCCCGCGGGCACGCCAAAGCCGGTGCTCGACGCCTGGCGCACGGCGATCGCCAATACGCTCAAGGACCCGGCTTTCGAGAAGGAAGCCGGCAAGATCATCGAGGGTTATCCGCAGTTCATCGGCGAGGCCGCCAAGCCGATCATCAAGGATGCCACCAGTTTCAAGCCGGAGGCCTGGGCCTGGCTCAAGAACTACTACCAGACCGAGCATAAGGTCGCGATCGAGTAATCGGGACTCATCGGGTAATGCAAGCGGACCTCCTGCAGGCGCTGTCCACGCTCGCCAGCGTGCAGCACCTGCTCTTCCTGGTGGGCGGTGTACTGCTCGGCCTGGTCGTCGGCATACTGCCGGGCCTGGGCGGCATCGCCGCGCTTTCACTGCTGCTGCCCTTTGTCTACGGCGGTGACCCGACGCTGGTGCTGCCGATGATGATCGGCCTGCTCGCCGTCACCAACACTTCAGACACCTTCCCCGCCGTGCTGGTGGGCATCCCCGGCACCTCGAGCGCCCAGGCGACCATCATGGACGGTCATCCGCTGGCCCGGCGCGGCGAGGCTGGACGCGCGCTGGGTGCAGCTTTCTCGGCGTCACTGATCGGCGGCCTGTTCGGCGCGCTGATGCTGACCCTGGCGATCCAGTTCGCACGGCCGCTGATACTGGCGGTGGGATTCGGCGAGCAGTTGATGCTGGTCGTGCTGGCGCTGACGATGGTCGGCATGCTCACGGGCACCAGCGCGATCAAGGGCCTGATCATGTGCGGCATGGGCCTCTTGTTCGGCAGCATCGGTGCTGCACCCGCCACTGCCGAAGAACGCCTGACCTTCGATACGCTCTACCTCAGCGATGGCATGCCGCTGGTCATCATCGGCCTCGCCATGTTCGCGATACCCGAGATCGTGGAGGTCATGCGCAAGCGCACGAGCATTTCGTCGATACCAGAGCTCGGTGCCGGCACGATGCATGGGTTCCGCGAAACGCTGAAACACAAGTGGCTGGTACTGCGTTGTTCTGCGCTCGGCGTGTTCATCGGCGCGTTACCGGGTCTCGGCGGATCGGTCACCAACTGGGTGGCCTACGGCCATACCATGCAATCGTCGAAGGATCGCTCGCAGTTCGGCAAGGGCGACATCCGCGGGGTCATCGGCCCGGAAGCCTCCAACAATGCTGACAACGGCGGCGCGCTGATACCGACGCTGATGTTCGGCATACCGGGGTCCGGCAGCATGGCGCTGTTCCTCGGTGCCCTCGTGCTGATCGGGATAGAGCCGGGGATCGGCATGATGGAGCGCCATCTCGACCTGACCTTCATCATCATCTGGTCGCTCGCCATCGCCAACGTCATCGGCGCAGGCATCTGCCTTGTTCTGGTCAGGCCGATCGCGCGCCTGACGCTGGTGCCCTTCAAGCTGGTGGCCCCCTTCATGATCGTCCTCATCTTCTTCGCGGC
>CAMBCD010000268.1 GCA_945863085.1 Bordetella parapertussis | reverse complement strand
GCAGGTCGAACAATTCATTGCCCGTCATCACGATGCGCGGCAACTTTCCCTTCCGCTGCTCGCTGACGGCTTAAAACATATCGACGGCCAACTGCTTCCCGATGCAGCGCATGATGGTTTTTTTTACGCCCTTCTGGAAAAAGTTTGATTTTGCGGCACTGCTGCTGGCATTCGCCCTGGCGATGCCGGCGCAGCTGTGTGCGCAGATCCATGGCATTGACGTGCGCCGTGCCACCGTCGCCACGGCGGAGGATCATTACGTACTCGAAGCCGATATCGATATTGTTCTCTCTGCGCCGCTCGAAGACGCGCTGCACAAGGGTATCCCGCTGTATTTCCTGCTCGAATTCGAGATGGTGCGTTCGCGCTGGTACTGGTTCAACGACAAGGCGGTATCCCGGCAGCAGCAGTACCGGCTGCAATTCAACGCGCTGACGCGCCAGTACCGCATCGGTGTCGGCGCTTTCTACCAGAATTTTCCGACGCTGGCCGAAGCGCTGCAGGTGATGACCAGGGTGCGGCGGCGCGAAGATCTCGACTCCGGTACGCTGAGCAAAGGCACCACCTACACCGCCGGTCTGCGCCTGCGTCTCGATACCTCGCAGCTGCCCAAACCGTTCAACCTGAATGCGCTGGGCTCCCGCGAATGGAACATCGGCTCGGATTGGGTGCGCTGGACGGTGACGCCATGACGACCGTTTCCGGCAAACAGCCCCGCACCGGCGCAGTCATGCGTTATCTGCTGCTGCTCTGTGTCGGACTCGGCGTGGTCGCGGTATTCCTGCTGGCTTCGGTGAGCACCAACTCGGCGCTGTTTTCCCGGTATTACCCTGCGCTGCTGGGCGTCAATCTGGCGATCGCGCTGCTGCTGGCCGGCATGGTCGCGTATCAACTGGTCAGCCTGCGCAAGCGACTCAAGGCAGGCGTGTTCGGTGCCAAGCTGACGTTGCGGCTGGTGGCGCTGTTTGCGCTGATGGCGGTGCTGCCTGGCGCGCTGATTTACGGCGTATCGGTGCAATTCGTGTCGCAAAGCATTGAATCGTGGTTCGAGGTGCGGCTGGACAGCGCGCTGGAGAGCGGTCTCAATCTCGGTCGCCGCACACTGGATGGCCGCCTGAAAGAGCTGGCGGCCAAAGCCGACCGCATGGCATTGACGCTGTCAACGCGGCCGGCATCCGAACACATCACCGCGCTGAACGAACTGCGTGAGCAAGTCGCCGTCGACGAGGCTACGCTGTTCAGCGCGCGCGGCAAGGTGCTGGCTTTTTCCGGCAACGAGCGCAGCGGCATCGTGCCCGAGGCGCCGGGAGCGGCGGCGATGCGCCAGATCCGCATGCAACAGGTTTACAGCGTGATCGAGGCCATCCCCGAGCGCGGCCTGTACCTGCGCGCACTGGCGCCGGTCAACGTGGTGGCATTGACCGATGAAACCCGCGTGCTGCAGCTGTTGCAGGCGGTGCCCGCGCAACTGGCGCGAGATGCCGAGATCGTGCAAACCGGCTACCGCGAGTATCAGGAACTGCAATTGTCGCGGCGCGGCCTGAAACGGCTGTATGCGATCACGCTGACGCTGACGCTGCTGCTCGCCCTGCTGTCATCGCTGGGACTGGCGTTTGTGCTGTCCAATCGCTTGTCCGCGCCGCTGAGCGCACTGGTTGAAGGCACGCGCGCAGTGGCGCAAGGCGACTTCAGCCGCCGCGCCGCGGTCGCCAGTCGTGATGAACTCGGCCAGCTGACACAGTCTTTCAACAGCATGACGCTCCAGCTTGCCGAAGCCCAAGCACGCGTTGAGCGCAACCAGGCACAGCTTGCGCATGCCAAGGCCTATCTCGAAAGCGTGCTGGCGCATCTGTCGGCGGGCGTGCTGACTTTTGACGGCAACCTGCGCCTGCGTTCTGCCAATCCGAGCGCGGTGCATATCCTCGGCGCCGATCACGCACCGCTGCTGGATGCCGCCCTGCTCGACTGGCCGGCCATGGATGCAAGCCTGGCGCCGCTGGTGCAGGCGGTGGCCGAGGCTTTTTCCCGCCCGGATGCAGCGGAATGGCAGCGGCAGGTCGAGCGCGAAGTGAAGGGCGGCACACAGGCGCTGCTGCTGCGCGGCACGCGATTTGGCGAAAGCGGTGATACCGGCCTGATCGTCGTGTTCGATGATGTGACCCAACTGCTGCAGGCGCAGCGTGATGCCGCGTGGGCGGAAGTTGCCCGGCGCCTGGCCCACGAAATCAAGAATCCGCTGACACCGATCCAGCTGTCAGCGGAACGTATCCAGTTCAAACTTGAGCCCAAACTGTCGCCTGCGGATGCCGAAATCCTGGTCCGTTCGACACAGACCATCGTCAGCCAGGTTGCCGCACTGAAACGCATGGTGGATGCTTTCAGCCAGTACGCGCGCACACCGGAGCCCGCCCTGCGATCGCTCGACTTGAATGCGCTGATCCGCGAAGTGCTGATGCTCTACGAATCACTGGGTTCGAGCATGAAACTCAACCTGGCGACCACGTTGCCGCCGGTACAGGGCGATGCCACGCAGATCCGGCAGGTCATTCATAACCTGCTGCAGAACGCGCAGGATGCGTTGGCCGGCACAGAGGCGCCGTACATCGAAATTGCGACGGTTGCGCGCGACGGCCGCGCTGAATTTTCGGTGACCGACAACGGCACCGGTTTCCCTGAACAACTGATGAAGCGGGCGTTCGAACCGTATGTGACGACCAAGCCGCGCGGTACCGGGCTTGGCCTGTCCATCGTGCGCAAGATCGTCGAAGAACATCATGGTGAAGTCACGATTACAAACGTTGCGCCGCATGGCGCGCGCGTGGCGATCATATTACCGGCGGCCAATCAGGGCGCCGGAGAGCGCTCGGCCGCCTGAATACCCATAAAGCAGACCAATCAATATGCGACAAATTCTGGTAGTAGACGACGAAGTGGGCATCCGCGAACTGCTGTCGGAAATTCTTTCCGATGAAGGCTATGACGTGCGGCTTGCGGAAAACGCCGGGGCCGCCCGCGCCTTCCGCACCCAGATCCGGCCGGACCTGGTGCTGCTCGACATCTGGATGCCGGATACCGACGGCATCACGCTGCTCAAGGAATGGGCCAGCAGCGGACAACTGACCATGCCGGTGGTGATGATGTCGGGCCATGGCACCATCGATACCGCGGTCGAAGCCACCCGCATCGGCGCGTACGATTTTCTTGAGAAACCGATCGCCCTGCAGAAACTGCTGGCGACTGTCGGCCGGGCGATTACCCGCGGCGAACAGCGGCCGCATGCCGCCGCCGCGCTGGCGATGCTGGGGCGCACACCGGTGATCCAGGAACTGAAGCAGCGTCTCGAGCGCATTGCCGCCGGCCGCGCCGCGGTGTTGATCCAGGGCGCGCCGGGTTGCGCCTTCGAGGCCTGCGCACGTGCGCTGCATGTGCCGAGCAATCCCTGGCACGTGGTCGATCACGGCGCACAGACCGTCGATACGCCGCTGGACCTGCTGCAGGCTGCCCGCGGCGGCACCTTGTTCGTGCGTGATGTCGCCGGGTTCAGCAGGCTTGAACAGCGCGGTCTGCAAGTGCTGCTGTCGCAGGCAGACCGCTATAACGTGCGTGTGGTCTGCGGTGCGACCCGTCCGCTGTCCGGACTGGTGGCCGAGGGCAGTTATGACGACCGTGTCTATCAACTGCTGGGCACTACCACCATCCAGTTGCCATTGCTGCGCGATCAGCGCGATGACATTCCGGAACTCGCCGGCGTCATGCTCAATGATCTGGTCGAACAGAAGCTGGTGCCACAGCGGCATTTCAGCACGGCGGCGCTGAATACCCTGCGCACTTATGACTGGCCGGGCAATTTTTCCGAACTGCGCAGCGTGGTGCAGACACTGGCCAATACCGCAGTCGGCGAGCAGATTTCCCTGGAGGAAGTCCAGCGGGCACTGCCCCAGTCCGCAGCGCCGAATGCCGCGGCATCGCTGCAGCTCGACGCGCCGCTGCGCGACGCACGCGATGCCTTTGAGCGCGTTTATTTCGAGTACCACCTCGCCCGGGAAGGCGGCAATATCAGCCGCGTGGCCGACGTGGTGGGTCTGGAACGCACGCATTTATATCGCAAGCTCAAGCACTTGGGCATCAAGACCTCGCGCAAGAACGAGGAATGACATCCGCGCGGCCGGACCGGCCATATACTGGTTCCGGCTCTCGCGCCCGTCATGGTGCTGCCGTTATAATTACGGCTTTTCTTCCCTCCGTTTTCGTTTCGCCAGGATCAAGCAAGCCATGAGTTCCCGACCCGAGTTGGCGAACGCGCTGCGCGCGTTGGCAATGGACGCAGTGCAGCAGGCCAACTCCGGCCACCCCGGCATGCCGATGGGCATGGCGGAAATCGCAGAAGCCCTGTG
>CAMBCD010000267.1 GCA_945863085.1 Bordetella parapertussis | reverse complement strand
GATCCGGCGGCACCGAAGCGCAGGACTGGGCCTCGATCCTTGAACGCATGTACCTGCGCTACTGCGAAACCAAGAAATTCCGCGTCGAGGTACTGGAAGAATCCGCAGGCGACGTTGCCGGCATCAAAAGCGCATCGCTGAAAATCACCGGCGACTACGCCTTCGGCCACCTGCGCACCGAATCCGGCGTGCACCGCCTGGTGCGCAAATCACCGTTCGATTCGAACAACCGCCGCCACACCTCCTTCGCCAGCGTGTTCGTTTACCCGGAAGTCGACGACTCGATCGAGATCGACATCAACCCGGCGGACCTGCGCATCGACACCTACCGCGCCTCCGGCGCCGGCGGCCAACACATCAACAAGACCGACTCCGCGGTGCGCATCACCCACATCCCCAGCGGCATCGTCGTGCAGTGCCAGAGCGACCGCTCGCAGCACCGCAACCGCGCCGAAGCCAATGCCATGCTGAAATCGAAACTCTACGAACTCGAGCTGCGCAAAAGGAACGAACAGAAACAGGCGCTCGAAGATTCCAAGACCGACATCGGCTGGGGGCACCAGATCCGCTCCTACGTGCTCGACCAGTCGCGCATCAAGGATCTGCGCACCAACGTTGAAATCGGCAATACCCAGGGCGTGCTCGACGGCGACCTTGATCCCTTCATTACCGCCAGCCTCAAATCCGGCCTCTAGGACTCCATCATGGAAAACCCGAACACCACGCCGCCCGTTGATACCAACCGCATCATCGAGGAGCGCCGCTCCAAGCTCACCGCGCTGCGCGCGGAGGGTCCCGCCTTCCCCAACGATTTTGCGCGCACGCACCTGGCTGAAGTGCTGGCTGCAGAACACGAAGACAAGGATCCGAAAGCCCTGGTCGAAGAAAAGGTGGTGGTCAGCGTTGCCGGCCGCATCATGCTCAAGCGGGTCATGGGCAAGGCCTGCTTCGCCACCATCCAGGACATGAGCGGACGCATCCAGCTCTATGTCTCGATCGACGACACCGGTCAGGCTGCGCTGGAGGATTTCAAACACTACGACACCGGCGACATCATCGGCGCCGTGGGCATGCTGTTCAAAACCCAGAAAGGCGAATTGACGGTACGCGTCGGCCATATCCGCCTGCTCACCAAGTCGCTGCGCCCGCTGCCGGAAAAATTCCACGGCCTGACCGACCAGGAACAGAAATACCGCCAGCGTTATGTCGACCTGATCATGAACGAGGACACGCGACTGGTGTTCGTGCAGCGTGCGCGCATCATCCAGGCCATCCGCAACCTGCTGATCAGCCGGCGTTATTACGAAGCCGAAACCCCGATGATGCAGCCCATACCCGGCGGCGCATCGGCACGCCCCTTTGTCACCCACCACAACGCACTGGACATGCAACTCTACCTGCGCATCGCACCGGAGCTGTACCTGAAACGGCTGGTCGTCGGCGGTTTCGAGAAGGTGTTCGAGATCAACCGCAATTTCCGCAACGAAGGCATGTCGACACGACACAACCCCGAGTTCACGATGCTCGAGTTTTACGCCGCCTATGTGAATCACGAATACCTGATGGAGTTCGTGGAACTGATCCTGCGCACTGCCGCCATGGCGGCATCAGGTACCGAACAGATCACCTATCAGGGCCGCCCCCTCGACCTGTCCAAACCTTTCGCGCGACTGACCATCGCCGGCGCCATCAGAAAATACCGGCCGGAGATCGGCGACGATGTGCTCACCGACCGCACGCGCATCATCGCCAAACTCAATGAACTCAAAATCCCGTTCCGCGAAAAAGACGGCCTCGGTGGCCTGCAACTGACCCTGTTCGAAAACACCGTCGAAGCCGAGCTGTGGGATCCGACCTATATCGTCGATTACCCGGCCGAAGTCTCACCGCTGGCCCGGCGCAGCGACAAGAACCCGGAGATCACCGAACGTTTCGAGCTCTACATCTGCGGCCGCGAAATCGCCAACGGTTTCTCGGAATTGAACGACCCCGAAGACCAGGCCGAACGTTTCATGGAGCAGGTCCGGCAAAAGGAGGCCGGCGACCACGAAGCCATGCATTACGACGCCGATTACATCCGCGCGCTGGAATACGGCCTGCCGCCCTGCGGCGGCGCCGGCATCGGCATCGACCGCGTGGTGATGATGCTGACCGACAGTCCGTCGATCCGTGACGTGATCCTGTTCCCGCAAATGCGGCCGGAATAACAAGCTGCCCCGCAACAGGAGGAGTTGCAGTGGCCTTACCGCTCTGGCAGCCGGATCCGCAACGGGTCGTGGCGGCCAACATCACCGCGTTCATGCGCCGCATCGAAACATCCGGCGGCCCGCAACTCGCGGACTATGCCGCGCTGTATCAATGGTCCGTTGAACACCCTGCCGATTTCTGGACGGCCATCTGGGATTACTGCGACGTCAGGGCCGCACACCGCGGCGCGCGGGCGTTGGAACATGCAGACCGCATGCCGGGCGCGCGCTGGTTCCCGGACGCGAAACTGAATTACGCCGAAAACCTGCTGCAGCGGAATGATACTGATACCGCCATAGTCTTCTGGGGCGAAAACCAGATCAAAAGCAAAATCAGTTCCCGCGAACTGCAGGCCGAAGTTTCGCGCCTCGCCCAGGCGCTGCGCGCCGCCGGCATCAAGCCGGGTGACCGCATTGCCGGCTACATGCCCAACCTGCCCGGCACCGTGATCGCCATGCTCGCCGCAACCAGCATCGGCGCGGTGTGGTCATCCTGCTCGCCGGACTTCGGCGTGCAGGGGGTGGTCGACCGCTTCGGCCAGATCGGGCCCCGTGTGCTGTTTGCCGCCGACGGCTATTTCTACAACCGCCACAGCATCGACAACCTGCCGCGGCTGCGCGACATCATGGCGCAACTGCCCACCGTCGAAAAACTGGTGATCGTGCCTTATGCCTCGGGCACACCGGACATCACCGGCCTGCCGCGTGCCGTCAATGTCCACGACTTCATGGCGCCGTTCAAACCCGGCCCCATACAATTCGAACAACTGCCCTTCGACCATCCGCTGTTCATCATGTTTTCCTCGGGCACTACCGGCGTGCCCAAGTGCATCGTCCACGGCGCCGGAGGCACACTGCTGCAGCACCTGAAAGAGCATGTGCTGCACACCGACATCAAACGCGGTGACCGGCTGTTTTATTTCACCACCTGTGGCTGGATGATGTGGAACTGGCTGGTTTCCGGGCTGGCTGCCGGCGCCACTCTGCTGCTCTACGACGGTTCGCCGTTCATAGCCAAAGGCTCCGTGCTTTGGGATTACGCCGCGCAGGAAAAAATGACGGTGTTCGGCGCCTCGGCCAAATACATCGATGCGCTGGCCAAGCTCGGACTCGCACCGCGCGAGACCCATGACCTGTCGGCGCTGCGCGCGATGCTGTCAACCGGCTCACCGCTGGTGCCGGAAAGTTTTGATTACGTCTATCGCAATATCAAATCCAATCTGCAGTTGGCGTCGATTTCCGGCGGCACCGACATCATTTCCTGCTTTGCGCTGGGCTGCCCCGTGCTGCCGGTATGGCGCGGCGAGCTGCAGTGCCGCGGCCTGGGCATGAAAGTCGAAGTGTGGAATGACGAAGGAAAACCGGTGCGCGGCGAAAAAGGCGAACTGGTCTGCACCGCCCCGTTCCCGTCGATGCCGGTCGGTTTCTGGAACGACGCCGACGGCGCCAAGTACCGGGCGGCCTATTTCGAACGCTACCCAGGCGTCTGGCATCACGGCGATTACGTCGAACTGACCGCGCACGACGGGCTGATGATTTTCGGCCGCTCCGATGCGGTGTTGAATCCCGGCGGCGTACGCATCGGCACGGCGGAAATCTACCGCCAGGTCGAACAGCTGGATGAAGTCGTCGAAAGCCTGGCCATCGGCCAGGACTGGCCGCCGCGGCAACCCAATGACGTACGCGTGGTGCTGTTCGTGCGATTGCGCGATGGAATTACGCTGAATGCCGCGCTGACCGACCGCATCAAAAAACAGATCCGCGACAACACCACGCCGCGCCACGTGCCGGCGCAGGTGGTGCAGGTCGCCGACATTCCGCGCACCAAGAGCGGCAAGATCGTCGAACTCGCGGTGCGCAACATCGTGCATGGCCAGCCGGTGAAAAACGTCGAGGCCCTGGCCAACCCGGAGGCATTGGAGCAATTTCGCAACCGCAAAGAGTTACTTGACTGAGATTAGGCGCCTGACCGCGCATCTTCCGCATCGCAGCAACGCGGGCATGATGTAACGCTTTGTAAGCATGTGATTTTATTCACGTGCAAGCCGCCCCGCCGCGCAGTACGATGGCGATGTTCCACTGAACCAAAAAAGGAGAACATCATGTCGGAATCCAGCAAAATCAATCCGCTCGTCGCCATTGCCGCGGTGTCGGTGACGGTATTCAGCCTCGT
>CAMBCD010000266.1 GCA_945863085.1 Bordetella parapertussis | reverse complement strand
TCCCTACGATACCCTGGTCATCGCGGTCGGCAGTGGCACCAATGATTTCGGCACGCCCGGCGCGCAGCAACATGCGATCAGTCTTGATACTCCCGTGCAGGCGGAACGTTTTCACGACCGGCTGATCAATGCCTGCATCCGCGCCAATGCGCAGGCCGAACCACTCCGGCCCGAACAATTGCATGTTGCAATCATCGGCGCCGGCGCCACCGGGGTCGAACTTGCCGCCGAGCTGCATCACACCACGCGTGAACTGGTGGCCTTCGGCCTGGAAAAAATAAACGCCGAACGGGACATCAGCATCACCCTGATAGAAGCCGGAGCACGTGTATTGCCGGCATTGCCGGAGCGCCTGTCGAATTCGACGCTGGAGTTGCTGGAGAAACTGCGGATTGAAGTCATGACCGGTGCGCGCGTGACCGCGGTCGAAGTTAACGGTGTAGTCCTCGCCGACGGCCGGCGAATCGCAGCGGAACTCACGGTATGGGCAGCGGGCATCAAGGCACCGGATTTCTTGAAGGACATCTCAGGCCTTGAAACCAACCGACTCAACCAGCTGGTGGTAACCCAGGAACTGCAGACCACCCGCGATCCCGACATTTTCGCGCTGGGGGACTGCGCGGCCTGCGCCTGGCCCGGCCGTGATCACAACGTTCCGCCGCGCGCGCAGGCGGCGCACCAGCAGGCTAGTCTGCTGGCTTCCACAATGCGCCGACGGCTCGCCGGCAAATCGCTGCAGCCCTTTGTTTACCGCGACTTTGGCTCGCTGGTGTCGCTGGGCAACTATTCAACCGTCGGCTCGCTGATGGGCGCACTGATCGGCGGCAGCCTGTTCATTGAAGGCCTGTTTGCGCGCCTGATGTATGTGTCGCTCTACCGCATGCATCTGCATGCACTGCACGGCTTCGGCCGCGTCATCATGGATACGCTGGCGCGGCTGATTACACGCCGCACAGAGCCGCGCGTGAAACTGCACTAATTGTTGATTCTTCATGAAAACGGATCAGAAACATGCTCCGCTTTTGTGTAATCGACATCAAGCTGTAGCAACACTCCTCGCAATGGCATCGCCCATGTCCGCGGTACGCGCGCTACCACCGAGGTCCGGCGTAAGCTTCCTGCCATCCGCAATCACCCGCTCGACGGCTCGTTCGACCAGTCTGCCAGCTTCCAGCGCCCGCGGCTCGCTCTTCTTCATGCCCAGCCAGTCGAATAGCATCTTGCCCGACATGATCATCGCATAGGGATTGGCGATGCCCTTACCGGCAATATCCGGTGCCGAGCCATGTGTCGCCTGCGCCATCGCGTGCGTGCCGCTGGCGTTGACGCCGGGTGCCATACCGAGACCGCCGACCAGGCCTGCGGCCTCGTCAGTGAGGATATCGCCGTAAAGATTGGTGGTCACAAGCACGTCATACTGCTGCGGCTTCATCACCAGGCGCAGCGCACAGGTATCGACAATGACTTCCTCGAATTCGATGTCCGGGTAGCGTGCAGCGACCTTGCGGCATTCCTCGGCAAACAGACCGTCGCCCATACGGTAGACAGTATTCTTGTGCACTGCGCTGACCTTTTTCCGGCGGTGGCGCGCCGCCTCGAACGCCGCTTCTGCGATCAGCCGACTCTTGGTGCGCGTGGTCACGCAGATGCCGATCGCCAGTTCTTCGGTCGGCATGAACTCTCCGTAACCCTTGAACAGGTTGGCGTCGACCTTGAAGCCCTCGGTGGTCTCACGCAGGAACAGCATGTCGACGTCTTTGTGGACGGAAGGCAGATTGTCGTAGGACTTGTAAGGCTTGTAGTTCGCATAAAGTCCGAAATGGGTACGGAACAGCGGATGCGCATTGAGCCAGGTCGGATCATTGCGCGGATATTCGCGATGGCCGATCGGGCCCAGCACCCAGCCGTCAAGCGTGGTCAGCGTCTCCAGCGTACCCGGCGGCACGGTATGGCCAAACTGTTCGTGCGCACGGCGCGCGATCGGCACGTCGCTCCACGCGATGTCGAGTCTCGCTCTTGCCGCCGCCGCCTTCATCACCTTGATGCATTCCGGTACCACTTCGTGCCCGATGTCATCGCCTTCGAGGATTCCGATTTTCAATGCCACGGTGGTGTTCTTTCTGTCTGAGTGGGTTGGATTATTGGCCGGCACGATGCATTCATCCTGCACGACACCGGATGCTATAGCGTGTTTCCTGTACCGAGCAATGCCGTAACCTGACTTGACAACCTGCCGCCGTTGCCATGGCAGAGTGCAACATCAGCGTCGGGCAACTGGCGAGCACCGGCCTCTCCCCGCAACTGGCGCACGGCTTCGATGATCGTGAAAATACCGTACATGCCCGGATGGCAGCACGAAAGTCCGCCGCCATTGGTGTTTACCGGGAGCCTGCCGCCCGGCGCAATGGCGCCACCGCTGACAAAGTCCCCGCCCTCGCCTTTTCTGCAGAAACCGAGATCCTCGAGAAACAGGATTGTATTGATCGTGAATGCGTCGTACAGCTCGACAATATCCACCTCAGCAATGCTCATTCCCGCCATCTCAAACGCTCGCGCCCCCGATTCCGTGGCAGCCGTGACCGTGAAATCCGGCATGCTGGCGATCTGCAGGTGCCAGTGCGCCGCCGCCGCGCTCAGCATGTAAACTGGCTTGTGGGGAAAATCGGCGGCGCGCTCAGAACGCACCAGGACGTAAGCGCCGCCACCGTCGGTCACGATACAGCAATCCCTGACGCTGAGAGGGTCGTTGACCATGCGCGATCCAAGCACGTCAGCGATCGACAGCGGATCGCGCATGAAGGCTTCCGGGTTCAGCTGTGCCCATCGGCGTGCGGCAACGGCCACTTCGGCAAGCTGTTCCCGGGTCGTGCCGTACTCGTGCATGTGACGGGCCGCTGCAAGCGCGTAGCTGGTGATCGGGTGGCGCGGTTCGTACGGAGTTTCGTAGGGCTGCTGCTCGGATTTCGGTTTCAGCCGTCCGACATCGGATCTCTGGTTGCTGCCATAGCAAACCAGCGCCACGTCGCAAAGACCGGCATTCAGCGCGAGGGACGCAGGAATGAGATGGCTGACGAAAGAGGATCCCCCGATATAGTTGCTGTCGGAAAACCGGGGGCGTATGCCCATGTACTCTCCGACGGCGAGCGTGGGGGAAGCGTGATGCGCGGTGCCTGCCAGCAAACCGTCGATATCCTGTTTTTCCAATCCGGCGTCTGCAATCGCGCGGTATGCCGCTTCCGCGAGGATTTCCATGGCGCTGCGACCCGGCGCCTCGCCAAGTCCGGCCAGCCCGATGCCGACGATGGCTACCGATCCGCGCAGCGGATGGCTCATTGCGATTGTTCCTCCGGAATGAAAACAAGCAGCGCTCCCCGGTCAAACCGATTTATCCGTGCCACAACGCGCATGCCGATGGTCACCTGCTCCGGCGGAATATCTTCCACGCGGCTCATCAACCTTGGACCCTCTGCAAGATCGATGATCGCCACGTTGTAGTCGCCCCCCTTCTCGGCCTTCCTCCGGATCACGGTTGTCGAATAGACGACACCGCGGCCCCTGGGCATGACCCAGACGGGATCGGGTGCCCCGCATTCAGGACATAGCGCGCGGGGATAGAAAACATGCCGCGCACATACCCTGCATTGCTGAATGCGGAATTCCCCGTTTGACAACGCGTCGTGAAAGACTTGGTCAGGGCCGGGACCCGCGAACAGCAGGTCCTCGTCGTTGCGCTCAGTCAAGACAGGTCCACTGGCGGTGCGAATCAATCAACTTTCGCACCGGATTCCTTGACGACTTTCGCCCATTTCACCGCCTCGGATTGGACTCTTTTTGCGAAACTCTGCGGCGTGCTGGTGCTGACGTCGAAACCTTGGGTGGCCAGTTTCCCCTTGACATCGCTGTCGTTCATGATCTTGACGACTTCCCTGTTAAGTACGCCGATGATCGGCTGCGGCGTGTTCTTGGGCACGAATACGCCGAACCAGACGTCAACCTCATAGCCGGGAACGCCGGCTTCCGCAATGGTAGGCAGATCCGGGACTGCCACAGCTCGCGAGGAACTGGTTACCGCAAGCGGACGAATCCTGCTGGCCTTGATCTGCGGAATCGTCGACAACATGCTGCCGAAAATGACCTGTGCTTCTCCGCTCAGCACCGCAATCAAGGCCGGGCCGCCGCCCTTGTAGGGTATGTGTACCAGGTTCGTGCCAGTCAACGTCTTGAACAGTTCCGCAGAAAGGTGGTTTCCGGCACCGCTGCCGCCGGAAGCGAAGTTGATTTCTCCCGGCCGGGCTTTTGCGAGCCGGATCAGTTCCCGGACCGAGCGGACCGGCAGCGAAGGATGCACACTGAGGATGTAGGCCGACGTGCCGACCAGTCCCACCGGAACCAGGTCCTTCAACGGATCGTAAGGCAGCTTCTTGAACAGCGAAGGCGCG
>CAMBCD010000265.1 GCA_945863085.1 Bordetella parapertussis | reverse complement strand
CTGGTCATTGAGACCGACGGTTCGACCCTGCTCGGCTTCCAGTTGCTTCGCACCAAAGCCCAGGCGGTCGCGGCACGGGTATCGAACATCGACAAGCCCTACGACCGCGCACTGCTGCTCGACGGGGGCTCGCCCGGCGAACCGGCGTCCATCGTGGTCAGTCCCGGCACCTATGCACCCAGCCGCATACTCGACATGTTCGAAGACGGCAGGCCACGCCCGATCCGTCTCACCGCCCTGCTCGACAGTGGCTCCAATTTCGAGCGCGCCACCTTCACTGCCGCTTGAGCGGACCGCGGCTCGCGCAAGCGCCGCCGGCACCGATTTTTTCTCGCCGGACTATGCCAGTGCGCGCGCCCGTTTCCGCGCAGCGGCGCTGCGCGCCGGCGCCGCCCTCGACGCACTGCCGCTGGCTGCGCGGGGCCCCCATGACGAATCCCTGACCATCGATTTTGCATGGCTGGGCACCCGCCGGCCGCGACAAGTCATGCTGCATATCAGCGGCGTGCATGGAACGGAAGCTTTTGCCGGATCGGCGGTGCAACTGGCTTTGCTTGCCGCCCCGCCGCCGTTGCCGGCTGACGGCGCGTTGATCCTTGTTCATGTGCTCAATCCGTACGGCATGGCATGGCTGCGTCGCGCGAACGAACACAACGTCGATCTCAACCGCAATTTTCATCTCGACAACGGCATCTGGACCGGGGCGCCGCCGCTCTACAAACGCCTCGATGCCCTGCTCAATCCGGCATCGCCGCCGGCGCGCGATGCGTTTGCGCTGCGCCTGGGTGCGGCCGGACTTCGCCATGGCGTGCGCGCCGTGCGCCAGGCCATCGCCCACGGCCAGCACCGTTATCCGCGCGGGCTGTTTTACGGTGGCGCGGAGTTGCAGCCCGGGGTTCGCCTGTTCATCGACTGGCTGCAGGCACAATTGGGTTCCACCGAGGCGGTTTTCGCCATCGACCTGCATACGGGACTCGGCCCGCATGCCGGTGACACGCTGCTGGTCGAACCCGGTGTCGGCACGGTACCACTGCCGGTGCTGAGCCGCGCGCTGCAACGCCCTCTCGCCGGTGGCGTCACGTCGCCCTCCGCCTACACGGTACGCGGCAGCCTGGGCGCGGCGCTGCCGCGCCTGCTGTCCGATGTCCGTGTCGAATTTGTGCTGCAGGAAATCGGCACCTGGTCGACACTGCGCGTACTTCACGCATTGCGTGAGGAAAACCGCTGCCATCTCCACGACAGCGGCGGCCCTGACCACCCCGCAAAACAGCGATTGCGCGAAGCGCTGTGCCCGGCTTCTCCCGCATGGCGCGAGGCGGCAGTCGCGCACGGCTGCGATCTGGTTTATCGTGCGGCCGGTTGGCTGTTCGGGAGAAACACTGCATGAACTGCGAATTGTGCGCGACGCCGGGCGGCGCCGTGTTATGGCAGGACAGGCGTTGCCGCGTCATACAGGTCGATGAGCCGGGTTATCCGGGATTCTGCCGCGTGATCTGGAACACCCATGTCCGCGAAATGAGCGACCTCAGCGCGGCAGACCGGGAACACTGCATGAACGTGGTTTTTGCGGTGGAACGCGCCCTGCGGCAAACCTTGGCTCCGGCCAAGATCAATCTCGCCAGTCTTGGCAACATGGTCGCGCACCTGCACTGGCACGTGATTCCGCGTTTTAACGACGACCCCCACTTCCCGCAACCGATCTGGGGTGTGCGCCAGCGCCCGGGGGTCGCCGCGCGGCGCGGCACAGACCCGGCGGAGCTTGCGCTGACGCTTGCTGCGGAATTAAAAACAACGGTGTGATCCCGCCATAATCGATCAAGCCGAGCGCACCTCGGCCGGCACATCAACCGGACGGACAATCATGCGGGCAGCGGGAAACACCACGCTGAAGCAACTGCCGCGTCCGGTCTCACTGGTCACTTCAAGTTTAGCCGCGTGGCGGTTGACTACATGTTTGACGATCGCCAGGCCCAGGCCGGTGCCGCCGGTTTCCCGCGAACGACCGCGATCCACCCGGTAAAAACGTTCGGTAAGGCGGGGCAGGTGCTGCGGCTCGATGCCGATGCCTGTATCGCGTACCGCAAACACCGCACCACCATCGGCATCCGTTTTCCATGACAAACGGACTTCACCGCCGTCCGGGGTATAACGGATTGCATTGCTGACCAGGTTTCCGAAGGCGCTGCGCAATTCATCTTCGGCGCCACTGACCCATGCCGCGCTCTCCAGCAGCAACGTCACCTTGTGGCGTCCGGCAGAAAGCGCCAGCGCATCGTGATACAAGCCACGCGCAATGTCCGGCACATTGACCGGCTCCTCGCGCGCCGGATGGCCGGCGGACTCGAGCCGCGACAGTGTCAACAGATCCTCGACCAGGCTTTGCATGCGTTTTGCCTGTTCGCTCATCAACGGCACCGAGCGGCGGATCAGTTCCGGGTTCGGCGTTTCCATGTCGGCGATGGTTTCGAGAAATCCACCGATCACCGTCAGCGGCGTGCGCAGCTCGTGAGACACATTGGCAACAAAATCACGACGCATGGTTTCAACGCGTTCGCGGTCGGTAACATCGCGGCTGATGATCAGTTTGCGGTTGGCTTCGTAGGGCACGATCAGCACCGACAGGATCAGGTCACCGCCACGTGCGCTGCGCAGCGTCAGCGGTTCGGCGTAACCTTCGGCATCCAGCACTTCTGCAAATTGCGGCTGCCTTACCAGATGGGTGACCAGTTGTCCGACATCGCGCGCCGCGTCCAGTCCGAAATGCAGCGCGGCCTTGGGATTGCACCATTCGACCTGGTTGCCGCCATCGACGATGACCAGGCCGTCGGGCATCGCCATGCCGGCCTGGCGGAAATCCTGCAGTGTTGCGGTGAGCCTGGATTCGCTGCGCCGCTGGCGGCGCAGCAGGTGATAAAACGCGGCAAACACGTCTTCCCACGGGTCTGAACTTTCGGGCAAAGCCTCGGGCCGTGGATCCGCCAGCCACGTTGACAGCTGCGCCAGGTGCCGCAGGTGCTGCAGCAGCATGAGCAGCAGCAACGCGGCAAACAATCCCAGCGCCTCGGTCGCGCCGGCAACCGGCCACAACAACAGGCTGACGCCTGCCGCAGCGGCGAGGCGCAATGCCGACTGGAGCCAGATAGTATTCAACTGCGCATCCTCTTGAACGCCGATTATCGCACGGCGATATTGCGCCGGATTCGTCCGCTCAACGTTTCATGCTCAACGCTTCACATTCAATGTATCGAGAAGCGGTATCCCGAGCTGCGCACGGTCTGGATCAGCGCATCGTGACTGGTCGGTTCCAGCGCCTTGCGCAGTCGCCGGATATGCACATCCACCGTGCGTTCCTCGACGAATACGTGGTCACCCCACACCTGGTCCAGCAACTGCACCCGGGTGTAGACGCGCTCGGCGTGAGTCATGAAAAAATGCAGCAGGCGGAATTCAGTGGGGCCCAGCAGCAAGGGCGTGCCGTTGCCGGTCACGCGATGGCTTGCAGGATCCAGCAGCAATCCAGCCGCCTCGATGGCGTCATCGGTCGCCTGCGGCGAACGCCTCCGCAACACCGCCTTGACGCGTGCATTCAGCTCCCGCGGCGAAAACGGCTTGGTGATGTAATCGTCAGCGCCGGTTTCGAGCCCCACCAGCTTGTCCTGCTCTTCCGCCCGCGCCGTCAGCATGATCAGTGGCACGGTCTGGGTGCGCTTGTCGCTGCGCAGGCGGCGTGCGAACTCGACGCCGGTGATGCCGGGCAGCATCCAGTCGAGCACGATCAAATCCGGCAATTCTTCGCGCACCATGCGCAGCGCCTGCTCGGCGGATTCAGCACGCAATGTGCGGTGTCCGGCCAGTTCCAGGTTGCAGGCCACCAGTTCCTGTATCGCCGGCTCGTCCTCGACTACCAGTATCGTTGCGGCCACGGACACTCCATGCGGGGGGTTTTCATGCTTCCGATATTATGACCCTGTTGTTACAGCCATATGACAGCGCAGCCATCAACATGCTTAAGCTGCTGCATTTACAGCAGATTTTCGCGCGCCGGCCAGCCTCGGTTATGATGTAACCATCCCCGATCCCGGATCAACCCGACATGGCTGGACTCAGTAAAAACGTGCCGCAACCCACCGAAATCACCCTGCACCAGGCCACGCGGGCGCTGGAAATTTCTTTTGCCGACGGCAAAACCTTCCGCCTGCCCTGCGAATTCCTGCGCGTTTATTCACCCTCTGCTGAAGTGCGCGGCCATGGCCCGGGACAGGAAGTGCTGCAGACCGGTAAAAAGGATGTCAGCATCACCGCCGTCGAACCGGTGGGCCAGTACGCGATCCAGCTGCGTTTTTCCGACGGTCACGACACCGGCATCTATTCCTGGGATCTGCTGCACAACTACGGCATGCAGCAGGAAACCATGTGGCAGCAATACCTGCGGCGGCTGCAGGAGGCCGGGGCGTCGAGGG
>CAMBCD010000264.1 GCA_945863085.1 Bordetella parapertussis | reverse complement strand
CCTCGCCAGCATGCTGGCGAGCGGCGGCATGCGCGCGGTGCAGACCAATGGCGTGCCCCATGGCAAAATCGACAGCGCGGCTGCCGTGGTGGTCGCGCGCAAATAACGCACCGAGCCACCGCAGCAGGCCGTTGCCGAATCCCTCGCCGCGCTGCGCTGGCTGCAGGCCCAGGGCTGCCGGCAGTTCTTTTTCAAATACTGCTCGACTTTCGATTCCACGCCGACCGGCAATATCGGGCCGGTGATCGATGCACTGATGGATGCGCTGGGCCTTTCCTTCACCATCGCCTGCCCTGCATACCCGGAAAACGGGCGCACGGTGTATCGCGGGCACCTGTTCGTCGGCAACCAGTTGCTGTCGGATTCCGGCATGAAGGATCACCCGCTGACGCCGATGACCGATGCCAACCTGCTGCGCGTGCTGCAGGCACAGACGAAGCAGCGCGTCGGACTGATCGGACATGACACCGTGGTGAGCGGCGCCGCCGGCATACTCGATGCCTGCAAGGCCGCTGCGACTGCCGGCACCGGCATCTGCATTGTTGATGCAGTATCGACGACCGACCTGCACGCCATCGGCAAAGCCTGCGCAGAACTGCCCCTGGTCACTGGCGGCTCCGGCATCGCGCTCGGCCTGCCCGACAATTTCCGCCGCAGCGGTGAACTGCCGGATCGCGCCGCTGCCGCCGCCCTGCCGCGCATCGACGGCGCTGCCGCAATCATCGCCGGCAGTTGTTCGACGGCGACCAATGCCCAGGTCGCACGCTGGCTGGAAACGCGGCCTGGATTCCGTATCGACGTACGCCGCCTTCTCGCCGGCGCCGACATCGTCGGCGAAGCACTGGACTGGCAAAGCCGGCAAACGCGGCGCGATCCTGTGCTGGTTTATGCCACCAGCACGCCGGATGAAGTGCGTGCCGTACAGTCAGAAGCCGGTGCGGAACACGCCGGACAGCAGGTCGAAACCACGCTCGCGGAAATCGCCGCTGGCCTTGCACAGTCCGGCACCCGAAAATTCATCGTTGCCGGCGGCGAAACTTCGGGCGCCGTCGTCAAACGCCTGGGCATCCGCGCGCTGCGCATCGGCCCGGCCATCGATCCGGGAGTGCCCTGGACCTACAGCGTTGCCGCACAGCCGCTGGCACTGGCGCTGAAGTCGGGCAATTTCGGCAGCGTCGATTTTTTTGAAAAGGCATTAAGTAGGCTGCAATGAGCCGGCTGCCATAAACAAGTAGCAATGAGGGAATCAGAATGAACGAAAGCCGGTTGCGCGAAGAGATTGCCGAACTCGGCCGCTCGATCTACGAGCGCGGCCTGACCCACGGCAGCACCGGCAACATCAGCGCGCGCTGCAGCGACGGCTGGCTGCTGACCCCCACCGGTTCCAATCTGGGCAAACTCGATCCGGCGCGCATTTCCAAACTCGACTGGAACGGCAAGCTGCTGTCCGGCGATGCGCCGTCCAAGGAAAACTTCCTGCATCTCGCAATGTACGAGGAGCGCCCGCAAAACGGCGCTGTAGTGCACCTGCACAGTACGCATTCGGTGGCGGTGTCGGTACTGGCCGACACCAATCCCGACAATGCACTGCCACCGCTGACCGCTTATTACGTGATGCGCATCGGCTCACTACCGATGGTGCCCTACTACGCACCCGGCGACATGGAACTGGCGGGGGCCGTACGCAAACTCGCCTCCAGGCACCATGCGCTGCTGCTGGCGAATCACGGCCCTGTGGTCGGCGGCAGCACGCTGGCCGCCGCAGCCGATGCGATTGAGGAACTGGAAGCCACAGCCCGGCTGCATCTGCTGCTGCGCGGCGAAAAAATCCGTCCGCTGGATGCCGCCCAGGTCGCTGAACTGAAAAAGCGTTATCCGGTTTAATTCCGTGGCAAAACAGCCTGATTAGATGCCGGCGAGTTTCGAGTTCGCTGCAGCGAGGCGGTCGACCAGGATACGCAGATAAGTTCGGTCAAAATTGAGCCGGCAGATCTCGGAGGCATTTTCCAGCGCCTTGACGCTGATTTTGATCAGGCGCACATCGGTGGCTGCAACAACATCGGCGGAACGCACGCTGCCTGCCGCACCCAGGTAAGCCATCTCGCCGACAGACTCGCCAGCCTTGAGCAGGCTCAGCAACAGCCGCCGCTTGCGCAGCACCCTGGCCTCGCCCGACACCAGAATGCAGAAAAAATCGCCGGGGTCACCTTCGTTCATGATGACTTCGTCCTTGGCGATGTCCATCCACTCCGAGAACCGCAGCACTTCCCACAATTCGACATCGCCGAAGGACTTGAAAAAAGACAAGGTGCGCAGGGTGTTGAATTTCTCGGTATCCAGCACGCCGTGTTTGGGCAGCGGCGCACCCGAGGCAATCGCCGCCAGGTCATTGGCAAACTGTTCCCAGCTCATGTAACGCACGGCCTGGTCGCGCGCCATCGCGCGGCTCACCACCAGATCGAGCTCGGTGGGCACGTCCTGGCGGAATTCCGAAGGCAGCGGCGGATCGTCATTGAGGACCTGGTTCGCCAGGCCGGCGATGTTGGTGGCGCTGAACGGCAGCCGCCCGGTCAGCAACTGGAACATCACCACCCCCAGCGCGTAAATGTCGGTTTGCAGGTTGACCGGTTTGTTCAGGTGCTGCTCCGGCGACATGTAGGCGGGCGTGCCGATGCCGTCAACCACGGTGCGTTCGGTCAGCAGCAGCGCCGCGGAGCCGAAATCGGTGATCTTGATGTCGGTGTTGTCCTTGACCAGGATGTTGGCCGGCTTGATGTCGCGATGGATCACGCCCAGGCGTGACGCAAAATCCAGCGCCTTGGCGCATTTGTAAACCACTTCGATGACGTCACCCAGCGCCAGCAGGTTGTCGCCGCGCGTGAAGCGCTGCAGCGTGCCGCCCGACACATACTCCATGACGATGTAGGCATTGTCCTCATCGGCCACCGCGTCGTAGATCTCGACGAGATGCGGGTGGGTCAGCTTGCCGGCCAGCGAAGCTTCGGTGAGGAACAGGTGGTGCAGCAGCTGGCCGCGGGTTTCGTCTTTCAGCGCTCCCTGCGACACCAGCTTGACCGCCACTTCGCGGGAATTGAAGGCGTCGCGCGCCAGGAACACCGTGCTGGTCGCGCCATCGCCGAGTTTCTTGAGGATTTCGTACTTGCCGATCTTGTTGACGACCGATTCAGCCATGGACTGCCGCCTTTTTTGATTGTTTTTCTGACTGTCTTTCTGACTGTCTTTTTGATTAACTCAAGCGCATCCGGCGCAGTCCGCCACGCCTTGCATGCCTTTGCACGCAAGATGCGATTAAAACCCGCCACCTGGCGAGCGTCAACCTGCCAATGCGCTAACATGCTGTCGCAATCCCACGACAAAATCCGCATGACTGCAACACACATGACCAGCCTGCGCTGGCAATTCTGGATCGACCGCGGCGGCACCTTCACCGACATCGTCGCCCGCCGCCCCGATGGCGGCCTGGTCACGCACAAGCTGCTTTCCGAGGATCCGGCACGTTACCGTGATGCCGCGCTGGCCGGCATCCGCGACCTGCTGGGCCTCGCCCGCGACGCCGCCATCCCGGCAGGACAGATCGATGCCGTGCGCATGGGCACCACGGTGGCGACCAATGCCCTGCTCGAACGCCGCGGCGAACGCACCGCGCTGTTCATCACCCGGGGATTCGGCGACGCGCTGCGCATCGCCTGGCAGAACCGCCCGCGTATTTTCGACCGCCACATCGTGCTGCCGGACCTGCTCTACGGCGCGGTCTGGGAAGTCGACGAACGCATCGGCGCCCATGGCGACATCATCCGCGCCCCGGATGCCGCGGCGCTGCAACGCGACCTTGCCGCGGCAAAAGCACAGGGTTATCGCTCGGTCGCCATCGTGTTCATGCATGGCTACCGTTACCCGGCGCATGAACAGCTCGCGGCGGCCCTCGCCCGTGACTGCGGCTTTGCGCAGATTTCCGTATCCCACGAAGTCAGCCCGCTGATGAAACTGGTGGCGCGCGGCGACACCACCGTGGTCGATGCCTACCTGACCCCCGTGCTGCGACGCTATGTCGAGCAGGTCAAAATGGAACTGCCGGGCACGCGCCTGCTGTTCATGCAATCCAGTGGCGGCCTGACTGACGCCGGGCACTTCCGCGGCAAGGACAGCATCCTCTCCGGTCCGGCGGGCGGCATCGTCGGCGCGGTGCGCACTGCGCTGAATGCCGGCTGCGAACGCATCATCGGCTTCGACATGGGCGGCACCTCCACCGATGTCGCGCATTTTGCAGGGGAGGATCTCGCCGCGCTGGAACGCACTTTCGATGCGCAGGTCGCCGGTGTGCGGGTGCGTGCGCCGATGCTGGCCATCCACACCGTTGCCGCCGGCGGCGGATCACTATTACATTTCGACGGCGCGCGCATGCGCGTCGGCCCTGATTCCGCAGGCGCCGATCCCGGCCCGGCCTG
>CAMBCD010000263.1 GCA_945863085.1 Bordetella parapertussis | reverse complement strand
CCCCATGACGGCGTGGTGGCGCTGGCCGAAACCGCCGTGCCCGGTGTGACGCAGCGCATCGCCCTGAATGTCGGACACACGGAAATGCTGGTCTCGCGCGAAGTGGCGCGGCAATGCTGTGCATTCCTGCGCAACGGGCGGTTCGCCTGATGCGCATCGCAATGACGGCACTGGCCATGCTGTTGCTCGCGGGCTGCGGCAACGTCTCTTATTACCTGCAGTCCGTCGGCGGCCAGCTGGAAATCTGGCAGCGTGAAGTGCCGGTTGATCACCTGCTCGGCGATCCGGACCTCTCGCCGACGCTGAAAGCGCAGCTCGAGCGCGCATTGCGCATCCGCGATTACGCCAGCCGCGAACTGGGCCTGCCCGACAACCCCAGTTACCGCTCGTATGCCGATCTTGCGCGGCCGTTCGTGGTGTGGAACGTGTTTGCCGCGACGGAGTTTTCCATCGAACCCAGGCAGTGGTGTTTTGTGGTTGCCGGCTGCGTCAAATACCGCGGTTATTTCGCCGAAGCCGGGGCGCGCAGCCATGCCGCGGCGCTGGCCACGGAAGGTAATGATGTCTATGTCGGTGGCGTGCCGGCGTATTCCACCATCGGCTGGTTCGATGATCCGCTGCTCAACACCTTCATCCATTATCCGGAGCCGGAACTGGCGCGGCTGCTGTTCCATGAGCTGGCGCACCAGGTGCTGTACGTGAAAGACGACACCGTGTTCAACGAATCCTTCGCCACGGTGGTCGAGCAGGCCGGCATCGCGCGCTGGCTGGCTGCCCATGGCAATGATGCGGACCGCGCGCGTTACACGCAGCTGCAGCGTTACCGCGCTGATTTCCGTTTGCTGGTGACGCAGACGCGTACCGAGCTCGCCGCGCTATATGCCGGCAATGCCACGCTGGATGAAAAACGCAGGCGCAAGGCCGAATTACTCTCAGTGCTGCAAACCCAGTACCAGCAACGCAAGGGTGATTGGGGCGGGTTTTCCGGCTACGACCGCTGGTTCGCGCAGCCGCTGGGCAATGCGCATCTGGCGTCGGTCGCGATTTACACGCAGCGGGTACCGGCGTTTGAAGCCTTGCTCAAGCAGCTTGGCGGCGACCTGCCGCGTTTTTACGCCGCTGTGCGTGAACTTGCGGCCTTGCCCGCAGCAGAGCGTAAAACGCGGCTGGATGCACTGGCGTCGCCCTGAGCCGTGCCCGGGATTACATCCGCAGTTGTTCAGCCAGCGTGACGGCGGGTATGGTCTCTTGCTGGAAACGGCGTGCAAAGGCGCTGCCTGCAGGGGCCACGCGCTCAGTGATGTGCGTGACTTCCGGCATGGGTCCGGTGGCGAATTCCGGCAGCCCGGCTATGTTCAGCTGGACCACGTCTCCGGGCTGCAGGGTCTGGCCTTCCGGATTTTTGGCGAGTTCGTTGCGCGGTTTGCCGGGGTCGGCGCGGCGCACCCGCACGTCGCTCCAGGTTTCTGCGGGCTGCTTTTCGCGCACCAGCCGGGTTTCGATGAACAGTCCCGGGGCAATGCGGACGTAAACGGCTTCAACCATGCCCAGCGGCACTTTGTCCGACGGACGCGATTGTTGTGCGGCTGCCGCCATGCACAGAGCGGCCATTGCCGCGGCCACCAGAGCTTTGATGATCGTTTTCATGGTTATTCCTTCCTTTTTGCCCGTCGCGTGATGCTTCCTCCGCCGGAAATCCCGAACGGTCTGAAGCCATGTGCGTTATTACGGCCGGCAACACTGATCCTTGAGGGGCAAGGGCAAAAAAACGCTTTGTTATAATCAGTGCGCCGAATTTGTAGGAAAAAGGATGATCTGCTCATGAGAATAACCAGCAGCAGCTTCGGCGATGGCCAGCCGATTCCGGCCGAATTCGCGTTCTGCAAACCCGATACCCCGAGCCATTGCACGCCGGGCGCCAATCGCAACCCGCAACTGGCTTGGAGCGATGTGCCCGCCGCCACCCGTTCGCTGGCGCTGATCTGCCATGATCCCGACGTGCCGTCGCGGGGTGATGACGTCAACCAGGAGGGGCGTGAGGTTCCGGCGTCCCTGCCGCGAGTCGATTTCTTTCATTGGGTGCTGGTCGATCTGGAACCGAAATTGGACGCCATCGAGGCGGGTGAATTCAGTGCTGCTGTCACCACCCGTGGCAAAGCCGGTCCCGCCGGCCCGCGTGGCACTCGCCAGGGGCTCAACGATTACACGGCATGGTTCGCCGGTGACAATGACATGAAAGGCGATTACTTCGGTTATGACGGCCCGTGCCCGCCATGGAACGACAGCATCAAGCACCATTATGTGTTCACGCTGTATGCGCTGGATGTCGCGAAATGCCCGGTCGAGGGCAAATTTGGCGGCAGCGATGTGCGCAAGGCGATTGCCGGGCATGTGCTGGCCGAGGCAAGGCTGACGGGGCTGTATACACTGAATCCGAAAGTGAAACTTTGATCGTGTTTCATGCGCTGCCGGGGCCGGTGACCGCCGGCCCTTTTTGTTTTTGATGACGACATTGAAACCCCGCACTCCCGAAGACATCGCACAACGCCTGCGCAACCTGCCGCAGCCGACGTACCCCGACGACCTGCCGGTGGTGGCGATGCGCGCGGAGATCAGGCGCGCGATCGCTGACAACCAGGTCGTCATCATCTGCGGTGAAACCGGTTCCGGAAAAACCACGCAGTTGCCGAAGATCTGCCTCGAGCTGCAGCGTGGCGTGCACGGCCTGATCGGCCACACCCAGCCGCGGCGCATCGCCGCGCGTACGGTGGCGACACGTATCGCGCAGGAACTGAAAACACCGCTGGGCCATGCCGTCGGTTACAAGGTGCGTTTTTCCGACAAGCTGTCGGCCAACAGCTATATCAAGCTGATGACCGACGGCATCCTGCTCGCCGAAACCCAGGGTGACCGCGATCTGCGCGCCTACGACACGCTGATCATCGACGAGGCGCATGAGCGCAGCCTGAACATCGATTTCCTGCTCGGTTACCTGAAGCGGCTGATGCCGCGCAGGCCCGATCTGAAGATCATCATCACTTCGGCGACCATCGATGCCACGCGTTTTGCCGAACATTTTTCGACCGACGGAAAACCGGCGCCGGTGATCGAAGTCTCGGGCCGCACCTATCCGGTGGAAGTGCGTTATCACCCCGTAGCGGAGGACGAAAAAGACCTCGACGAGGCCATCGTCGATGCCGTTGCCGAGCTCTGGCGCGAACGCTCCGGTGGCGATGTGCTGGTGTTCCTGCCCGGCGAGCGCGAAATCCGCGAAGCGGCCGAGGCACTGCGCAAGAACCATCCCAGGGGCGCGGAAATCCTGCCGCTGTATGCGCGGCTTTCCTTCGAAGAGCAGGATCGGGTATTCAAGTCCGGCGGCGCAAGGCGCATTGTGCTGGCCACCAACGTCGCCGAAACTTCATTGACCGTTCCCGGCATTCATTACGTGGTCGACACCGGGCTCGCGCGCATCAATCGTTACAGCTATCGCAACAAGGTCGAACAGCTGCAGATCGAAAAAATTGCCCGTGCGTCGGCTGATCAGCGCGCCGGGCGCTGCGGCCGGGTCGCAGCCGGCGTTGCGATCCGGCTTTATGCCGAAGAAGATTACGTGGCGCGTCCGCAATACACCGATCCTGAAATCCTGCGTTCCTCGCTGGCGCATGTGATCCTGCGCATGAAGGCGCTGAGGATCGGCGACGTCGAGGATTTTCCCTTCCTCGAGGCCCCGACCTCGCGGATGATCGCCGACGGTTACCAGCTGCTGGCCGAACTTGGCGCAGTTGATGCGGACAAGGCGCTGACGCCCGTCGGCTGGCAACTCGCCAAGTTCCCGATCGACCCGCGCATCGCACGCATGATCATTGCCGCGAAACAGGAAAATTGTTTAAACGAAGTGCTGATCATCGCCTCTGCGCTGTCGGTGCAGGATCCGCGCGAGCGGCCCTTCGACAAGGCCGAGGCCGCGGACCGCGCGCATGCGCAGTTCGTCGATGACAAGTCGGACTTCATGGCCTACCTGAAGCTGTGGCAGTTTTTTGGTGATGCCATCCAGCACAAGAAATCCAACAGCAAGCTGGCGCAGGAACTCGCCGCACAGTTTCTGTCACAGCGCCGGCTGCGCGAATGGCGCGACATCCACGGCCAGCTGGCCTCGCTGGTGGCGGAGCTCGGCATGCAGGTCAATGAAACAGCGGCTACGCCGGAACAGATCCATCGCGCGCTGCTGGCCGGTCTGCTCGGCAACATCGGTTTCAAAAACGAGGAGGGGGAGTATCTCGGTGCGCGCGGCATCAAGTTCACCATTTTTCCCGGCTCGGGTTTGCGCAAAGCGCAGCCTAAGTGGGTGATGGCCGGTGAGCTGGTCGACACTGCGCGGCTTTATGCCCGCAGCGTGGCGCGCATCGAACCGGAATGGATCGAGCCGCTGGCGCGCGATCTGGTCGATCGCCACTATTTTGATCCGCACTGGGAGCGCGAGCGCGCGAAGGTCA
>CAMBCD010000262.1 GCA_945863085.1 Bordetella parapertussis | reverse complement strand
GGCCCGCTCTACGCGGTGAGCCGTGCGGAGGCGGCGTCGCCGGACATGGCCAATGAACGCGCCAATGCGCTGAAAAGCCAGTTCATCATGGACATGCACACCCATTTCCTGCGCGACGATACCCGCATCATGGGTTTTGTGGCGCAGCGTGAAGCGGTGGGCAAGGCCGGCTGGAATCCCCTGCTGGCCGGCAAACCACAGACTATCGAGGACCTGAAGTTTCCCAACTACTTCAAGGAAATCTATCTCGATTCCGACACCAAGATCGCGCTGATCTCCGGCTCCGGTTCGGAAGAGCCGCGCGACTGGTTCCTGACCAACGAGATGAAGGACGATGCGCGCGCCAAGATCAACAAGCAGGCCGGCACCAAACGCATGTACTCGCATGCCATTTTCATGCCGGGCATGCCGGGCTGGCTGGACAAGGTGGACCATGACATCGAGGTGCTGAAGCCGGATTCATTCAAGGGTTACACCGTCGGCGACAACACCAACAAGCAGCTCGCGCGCCATCCGTGGCGCCTCGACGACGAAAAACTGCTGTATCCCTTCTACGAAAAACTGGTCAAGGCCTCGAAGACCAATCCCAGCCTGCGCAATGTCTGTTTCCACAAGGGCCTGTTTCCGCCCGGCGTCACCAAGCAGTTTCCGCATCTCGAGCAGTACGCGGACGTGCGCGACGTGGGCAAGGCAGCGAAGGACTGGCCACAACTCAACTTCATCGTCTACCACTCGGCATTCCGCTTCACCGGCGGCGCCTACAAGATCGGCATGGAGCAGTTCGAAAAAACCGGGCGCATCGACTGGGTCACCGACGTTGCCGAAATCCCGGAAAAATTCGGTGTCAAAAACGTCTATGGCGACCTCGGCCAGCTGTTTGCCCAGAGCACCGTGGCTGAGCCGCGGCTGAACGCGGCAATGATGGGCCAGCTGGTCAAGGGCCTGGGCGCCGACCACGTGGTGTGGGGCACCGATGCCGTCTGGACCGGTGCGCCGCAATGGCAGATCGAGGCGCTGCGCCGGCTCGAAATCCCTGAGGACATGCGCAAGAAATACGGTTTTCCGATGCTGGGTGCAGCTGATGGTCCGACCAAAACCGCGATCTTCGGTGGCAACAACGCCCGCTTGTATGGTGTGACGGCGCAGCACCGCGCATCACTGGTCGGTGACCGGTTTGCGCTGGCCAAGCAGGCTTATGACCGCGAGGGCGGGGATCGCACCAATATGGCTTATGGGTATGCGATAAAAAATACCTGAACGCTATTGGTCGTTACTGACGGCGCGGGAAACCCCGCGCCGTTTTTTATTGGCTGCCTGACTGGAAGCGAGTGGATGTCCACCATCGTCATTCCGGCGTACGCCGGAATCCAGTCTTACTCGACGAGCAAGTAGGGCGGATGAGCCGCGTAGCGGCGTTATCCGCCGGATGGCTCAGGGTTAATTTAAAACCAAGCAACTTCGCCGGGGGCAGCCCGGCGGCTGGTCACTTTCTTTTGTGCGGCCAAAAGAAAGTAACCAAAGAAAATGCCGCCCCGGTTCGCCGGTCCTTTGGACGTCCCTGCGCTGCTCGCCAAGCCGGGCGGCTGCGGAACTCGCCCTTGCCGCTGCGCGGCAAGGACTCAGACAGTCCTCGCCGACTGCCCCCGGCCTGGCTGCGCTGCTCGGCGGCTCACAGGGGGGTGACAAACCGGCTGCGGTGCTAGGGCGCTCTCGTCGTTCTAAATAAGCACTATCGAGTTCTGCGGCGGATTTCTCTAATCACTGCGGCATTATCTAGTTCGGCTTCACCCTGTTTCATGCAGCCTTCGACGATATCGGTATAGGTCGTGGCCAGCGGCAGTTTCTGTTGCAGGCGCTGTGACAGTTCCAGCATCAATGAAAAATCCTTCAACGTTTGCGCGATCTTGCCGTGCGGCGTGAAATCGCCGTCGATCATTTTTTGGCCCTTGATGTCCATGATTTGCGAATAGGCGGCTGAATCGCGGGCGACTCCGAGGAAGGCGGTCAGGGGCAGGCCCATGCGTTCGGCGAACACCAGGCCTTCGGCGAGGGCGGCGCGGTTGATGCCTAGGATCAGGTTGATTGCGAGTTTGGCGCGGCCGCCGTTGCCTGCCGCGCCGAGGTGGTGGCGGCGCGGGCACAGTGCGTCGAGTACGTCTTTGACGTTTTCCGCGGCAGCCGGATCACCGCCGACCAGGCCCAGCGCTTCGCCGCGTGCGGTCTGTTCACTGGTGCCCGACACCGGCATTTCGACAAAACGTATGCGATCAACCGGCAGGCGCTGCGCGAGCACTGCGATGCGGTCGGGGTCGCAGGTGCTGACGCAGATCGCGGTCAGCGGCGGCAGATTCGCGGGCCTCGCGGCGAGCAGGGCGTCGCAGGCGGCTTCGACCTGGTCGGTGTTGAACACGGCAAGCACCACGGTGTTGCAGTCGCGGGCGAGGTTGGCGATGGATGCTGCGGTCTGCCCGCCCAGCTTGGCAAACGCCGGCGCTTTTGCCGCATCGACGTCATAACCAGTCACAGTGTGTCCTGCGGAAATCAGTCGCCGCGCACAGGCGCTGCCCATCAGGCCGGTGCCGAGGATGCCTACGGGTGTTTTGTTGATCATTTTGCTGAAGCCTGAGCAGGGTGGAATCCGCGCAATTATAAGAGGCAAGGCGTTATAATCCCGCCTCGCGCCGGCATAGCTCAGTTGGTAGAGCAACCGCCTTGTAAGCGGTAGGTCGTCTGTTCGATTCAGACTGTCGGCACCACCGCCGCCGGCGCAGAGTGTTTGCAGGTATTGGCGGGAATGTCAAATAATCCAATATAATCAATGGGTTATGTTAATCGCGCGGCAGCGGGCGATGGGTGTCTTGTTGTGATGCGGTGGTATTGAATTTTTTTGCCACCGCCTTATCTAACACGCCACAAAAACGCGCGACCGCATGTGACGGCTGCGCATGAACGGAGAGAGAAATTGATTAGTGTCGAACATCTGGTCAAGGCCTTCGGCCCCAAACTGGCGGTGAACGATGTGTCGTTCAGCGTCGAGCGCGGCGAAGTGCTGGGATTCCTCGGGCCCAATGGCGCAGGCAAATCAACCACCATGCGCATGATCACCGGTTATTACCCGCCGACTTCGGGCAGGATCACCGTCGGCGGCCATGACATGGTCGAAGACCCGATCGCCGCCAAACGCCTGATCGGTTACCTGCCGGAGAACGCCCCCGGTTACGCCGACATGACGGTCAACGGTTTTCTCAATTTCTGCGCCGAACTGCGCGGCCTGCAGGGTGATGCGCGCAAACGCGCGGTGCACCGTGCGGTCGACCTGTGCTTCCTTGAAAACGTGCTCTACCAGTCGATCGACACGCTGTCGAAAGGCTACAAGCACCGTACCTGCCTCGCGCAGTCGCTGATCCATGATCCGGATGTGCTGATCCTCGATGAGCCGACCGACGGGCTCGACCCCAACCAGAAACACGAAGTGCGTGGCCTGATCAAGCGCCTCGGCGAAAACAAGGTGGTGATTTTCTCGACTCACATCCTTGAAGAAGTCGAAGCAGCCTGCACCCGCGTGATCATCATCGACCGCGGCATCATCGTCGCCAGCGGCACGCCTGCGGAACTGAAGGCGCGTTCGCCGGAAGGCAAACTCGATGACGTGTTCCGCGCGATCACGCTGCCCGATACCGTCAAACATGGGGTGCACGCATGAACGCCTGGGCCAATATCCGCACCATCATGAAACGCGAGCTGTCGGGTTACTTCACGTCACCCATCGCCTACGTGTTCCTGGTCATTTTCCTGCTGCTGACGGGTTTTTTCACCTTCACCATCGGCAATTTCTTCGAGCGCGGCGAAGCCTCGCTGGTGTCCTTCTTCACCTGGCACCCGTGGCTGTACCTGTTCCTGGTGCCGGCGGTCGGCATGCGGCTGTGGTCGGAAGAGCGGCGCCTCGGCACGATGGAGCTGCTGCTGACCATGCCCATCACCAGCTGGCAGGCCATCGTCGGCAAGTTCCTCGCGTCCTGGCTGTTCCTCGCGCTGGCGCTGGCACTGACCTTCCCGGTGATGATCACCGTCAACTATTTCGGCGATCCCGACAACGGCGTGATCTTCGCCGGTTATGTCGGCAGCCTGATGCTGGCCGGTTCATACCTGGCGGTGACCTGCATGACCTCCGCGCTGACACGGAACCAGGTCATCAGCTTCATCCTGTCGGTGATGATCTGCCTGTTCCTGATCCTCGCCGGCTACACGCCGGTGACCGACCTGCTGACGCGTTTTGCCAGCCCGATGGTGGTGGATATCGTCGCCGCGTTCTCGGTGATGACGCATTTCGAGGGTTTCCAGCGCGGCGTGCTTGACACGCGTGACCTGGTGTTCTTCGTCTCGGTGATCGGCTTCATGCTGTTCACCACCGGCGTGATCATCCGCAACCAGCGCGCAGGCTGAAGACACTGAAAAATCAGATCATGAAAAACAAAAATCTCGAAACCCTGATGTACTCGGCCGGCGGCATCCTCGCGCTGGC
>CAMBCD010000261.1 GCA_945863085.1 Bordetella parapertussis | reverse complement strand
CAACCGGATCGGCATTGCCCTTTCCATGCTGGCAATGTGCCTGGGCTTGTTTGTCCTGCTCTGGATATTGGCGGTGCTGTTCAAAAACGGTTTTCAGGCGCTCGACTACAACATGTTTTTCCATTCGACCCCCGCCCCCGGCTCGGAGGGCGGCGGCCTTGCCAACGCCATCGTCGGCAGCCTGATGCTGGTCGGATGCGCAACCCTGATCAGCACCCCGATCGGCATTCTTGCCGGCATTTATCTGGCGGAGTATGGCGACCACAGCAAGACCGCGGAAGTCACCCGCTTCATGACCGACATCATGCTCAGCGCACCCTCGATCGTGCTCGGGCTGTTTGTCTATGCGATCCTGGTTGCCAAGGTGCAGCATTTCTCCGGCTGGGCGGGAACCATTGCGCTGTCCCTGATCGCGATTCCCGTGGTGCTCCGGACCACCGAAAACATGTTGCGGCTGGTGCCCGGCAGCCTGCGTGAAGCCGCCTTTGCCCTGGGTGCTCCGCGGTGGAAAGTGGCCACCATGGTCACGTTGCGCGCCGCCAAAAGCGGGGTCCTGACCGGCGTGCTGCTGGCGCTGGCCCGGATCAGCGGCGAGACGGCCCCCCTGCTCTTTACCGCGCTGAACAATCAATTCTTCTCGCTGGACATGAACGGCCCCATGTCCAACCTGCCGGTGGTGATCTTCCAGTTTGCGATGAGCCCCTATGACAACTGGGTGCGCCTGGCCTGGGGCGGTGCGCTGCTGATCACGATGACGGTGTTGATACTGAACATCCTGGCGCGCGTGTTCTTCCGGGAAAAAATCTCCAGCTGACGGCACCCTGACATTGTCGTGATCCGTGACATCATCCAAATGAATCCAAAGAGCCCTTTATGACAGAGCCCCAGGCACCAGAAACCAAGACCGCGATACAGATCCGGAACCTGAATTTTTATTACGGGAAATTCCAGGGGCTGCGCAACATCAACCTCGACATCGTCGAGCGCAAGGTCACTGCATTCATCGGCCCCTCGGGCTGCGGAAAATCCACCCTGCTGCGGACCCTGAATCGCATGTACAGCCTGTACCCGGGACAGAGGGCCGAGGGCGAAATCAACTTTTACGGCCAGAACATCCTCGATTCCAGCCAGGACCTGAATCTGCTGCGCGCCCGGATCGGCATGGTTTTCCAGAAACCGACGCCGTTCCCGATGTCGATCTACGACAACATCGCTTTCGGTGTGCGTCTCTATGAAAACCTGCCCAAGGGGGCGATGGATGAGCGGGTGGAATGGGCGCTGACCAAGACTGCGTTGTGGAATGAGGCCAAGGACAAACTCAACCAGAGTGGCCTCGCCCTGTCAGGCGGCCAGCAACAGCGCCTGTGCATCGCGCGCTCGGTCGCAGTGAAACCGTCGGTGATCCTGCTGGATGAACCCACCTCCGCGCTGGATCCGATTTCCACCGCCAAAATCGAAGAACTGGTCCACGAACTCAAATCGGAATACACGGTGGCGATTGTGACCCACAACATGCAGCAGGCCGCCCGGGTTTCCGACTTCACCGCCTACATGTATATCGGTGAAATGGTCGAATACGGGGAAACCAGCCGTCTTTTCATCAAGCCGAAAAAACAGGCAACGGAAGACTATATTACCGGCCGCTTCGGATAACCCGGCGGCTGTTCAGGCACCAACAGCCTGGACTAGTGCGCCTCGAGCACCACCTTTGCAATGGCCGCGGCGCATCGCTTGACCAGGCCGCGGGCCTTGCCCTCCACCATGACCCTGATCACGGGTTCGGTCCCGGAGGAGCGCAGCAACACCCGCCCGGCATCACCCAGCGTACGCTCCGCCGCCGCTACCGCCTTTAGCACTGCGGGAGCAGCAACAATCTGGCCTGCGCCCCCCTTGTTTACCCGCACATTGACCAGCACCTGCGGGTACAGCGCAAAATCCACTGCCTTCGCCAGCGTGTTTTTTGTACTGAGCAGCGCCTGCAGCACCTGCAGTGCCGAGACGATGGCATCCCCGGTGGTGTGCCGGTCGAGGCAGACGATATGTCCGGAATTTTCGCCGCCCAGCTGCCAGCCGCACGACTCCAGCATCTCCAGCACATACCGGTCGCCCACCTTGGCGCGGGCGAACGGGATTTTCAGCCTGGCCAGCGCCTGCGCCATCGCCAGGTTGGTCATCTGTGTGCCGACCACACCGCCCTGCAGTGCCCGCGAACGTTTGCGATGCGCCGCAATGACATACAGCAGCTCATCGCCGTCATAGATGCGTCCGGCGGCATCCGCCATGATCAGGCGGTCACCGTCGCCATCAAGCGCGATACCGACATCGGCCCTGGCCTTTTTCACTGCGCTCCGCAAGGACTCCGGATGCATCGCACCGACGCCTTTATTGATATTGAAGCCATCGGGCGCTGCGCCGAACGTAACCACCTCAGCCCCGAGTTCATGAAACACATGGGGTGCGATGTGGTACCCGGCGCCATGCGCGCAGTCCACGGCGATGCGCAGGCCGCGCAGGTCGAGGTTTGCCGGAAACGTACTTTTACAGAATTCGATATAACGCCCCGCCGCATCCTCGACGCGCCGTGCCTTGCCCAATCCCGCCGATGTGGCGCATTGCAGCGGTTTGTCGAGCGCGGCCTCGATCGCAGTCTCGGTCGCATCATCAAGCTTCGCGCCGGATGCGGAAAAAAACTTGATGCCGTTGTCCTGGTACGGGTTGTGCGAGGCACTGATGACAATGCCGGCCGACAAACGCAATGCGCGGGTCAGGTACGCCACGCCCGGGGTCGGCATGGGACCCACCAGCAGTACGTCGACACCGGCCGCCGACAGCCCGGCTTCCAGCGCGGACTCGAGCATGTAGCCGGACACCCGGGTATCCTTGCCGATCAGCACTGCCGGACGTTCGCCGCCGGCCTTGCGCGCCAGCACCTTGCCTGCGGCATAACCGAGGCGCATCACGAAATCCGGGGTGATCGGCGCAACACCCACCGTGCCGCGCACGCCGTCGGTGCCGAAATATTTTCTGCTCATTTTTTACCACCAATAATTTTTTACCGCCAAGGCGCCAAGGCCGCCAAGAAAGGCTTGAAGAATAACAGCAAAAACCATCGGGAAAAACCTGCGCCATGGCCAATTGAAAGCCTGCGACCTTGAATAATGCCCATGTTTTCTTGGCGCTCTTGGCGCCTTGGCGGTTAATGGGTTTTGTTAACCGCGCCCCATACAGCCAGCGCGTCGCGCGTCGCCGCCACATCGTGCACCCGCACGATGGCAGCGCCCCGCTGCACGGCAAACAGCGCCGCCGCAACGCTGCCGGCCAGGCGGTCACCGGTATCCCTGCCAGTGAGTTTGCCGATCATCGACTTGCGGGAAAGCCCCGCCAGCACCGGCACATCCAGCGCTGCGATTTCATCCAGACGCCGCAGCAACTCGAGGTTGTGGTCCAGCGTCTTGCCGAAACCGAAACCCGGATCAACAACCATGCGCTCGAGGGCGATACCGGTCTGCTCCGCAGCAGCGATACGCTGCAGCAGGTAATCACGGACATCGGCCACCACGTCGCTGTACTGCGGCGACTGCTGCATCGTCTGCGGGCTGCCCTGCTTGTGCATAATGCAGATCGCGCATTGGCCGGCGGCGACTGCGGCCAGCGCGCCCGGGGCCTGGAATCCGTTGACATCATTGATCATGGCCGCACCGGCCGCTGCGGCTTCGCGCATCAGTTCGGGTTTCTGGGTATCGACCGATAATGGCACGCCGGCATCCACAAGCGCCTCAAGCACCGGCAGCACGCGGCGGCGTTCCTCGTCCAGCGTCACCGGCGCAGCACCCGGCCGCGTCGATTCGCCGCCGATGTCGAGGAGGTCGGCGCCTTCGGTTATCAGTTGCCGCGCATGCGCCACTGCCGCTGCGGTGGCGAGATAAAGGCCGCCGTCGGAAAAGGAATCAGGAGTGACGTTGATCACGCCCATGATCAGCGGTCGGTCCAGGGCGAGCCTGAAATTGCCGCAATGAAGGAACATCGATCACCCAAAAAAAGGGTGGCGGAAAATTCCGCCACCCGGTTTGACCTTTACAAGCGGGGTCACCGCAGACTGCACAAGCGCAGCGTCAGGCCTCTGCGGCCGGCTTGCTGGTCGCGGTCGCACCCGGCGTGCTGTCGCGTGGCGGTTTCGGCGGTTGTGATGCCACAGGTTTGGGCGCACGCGGTGGGCGGCCCTGCATGATGTCTTCGATCTGTTCTGCGTCGATGGTTTCCCATTCGAGCAGCGCCTTGGCCATGGCTTCGACCTTTTCGCGATCCTCCTCGATCAGCCTGCGCGCCAGCGCGTACTGCTGGTCGATGATGCGGCGGATCTCGGCATCGACCTGCTGCATGGTCGTCTCCGACACGTTTTTATGCGTGGTAATCGAACGGCCGAGGAACACCTCGCCCTCGTTCTCGCCATAAACCATCGGGCCCAGGCTGTCGCTCATGCCCCAGCGCATCACCATGTTGCGCGCCATTTCGGTGGCACGCTCAAAGTCA
>CAMBCD010000260.1 GCA_945863085.1 Bordetella parapertussis | reverse complement strand
CATGCGCAGGTCGGCGATTTCCTGTCGGCGGTCAAAACGCTGAAGCCGACTGCGATCATCGGCGTATCCGCGGTGGGCGGCACTTTCACACGCGAAGTGCTGGAAGAAATGGCGAAGCTCAACGAGCGCCCGATCGTGTTCGCCTTGTCGAACCCGACTTCGCAGGCGGAATGTACTGCGGAAGAAGCCTATCGCTGGACCAATGGCCGTGCGCTGTTTGCCTGCGGCAGTCCCTTTGATCCGGTGGAGCTCAACGGCCAGACCTTTGTGCCGCGGCAGGGCAACAACTCGTACATTTTCCCGGGCATCGGCCTCGGCGCGATTGCCAGCAAGGCCAAAACCATCACTGATGACATGTTCATGAAGGCGGCGCATACGCTGGCGCACCTGGTCACGGAATCGGATCTGGCGCAGGGCAGCCTGTATCCGGCGCTGCCACGCATCCGCGAGGTTTCAGCGCAGATTGCCGCCGCTACTGCCGGCGCAGCCCATGCCGGCAAATATGCCGGTCGGCAGAAACCGGTGGACCTGCTGGCTGACATTGAGGCGCAGATGTTTGATCCGCGCGCCTGACCGCACAAGCAGGCAGACCATAAAAGCCGGGCTGAACGATAAGTTCAGACCGGCTTTTTGTTGCGGCATTGCGCTTACGAACCCTGGACGACGGCGAGGTTGTTCTCGACCGCCTTCACGCCCTCGACCGCGGCTGCCAGCTGGGTGGCTCGTTCGCGGCTGGCATCGGAGACCGTGGTGCCGAACAGGCTGACCACGCCTTTTTCCGTGACTACGTCGATGCCGGTCGATTTCAGGCCAGGTTCGGCGATCAGCGCCGACTTTACCTTGGCCGTGATGGCGGCATCGGCCACGGCGGCGCCGGCGCTGGCGGCTTTTTCGGAAATGGCGGATTTGGCCTGATCCATTTTGTCTTCCGCCTTGTCGGCCGCCTGTGTCAGTTGCCGGCCCGTCTTGTCGATGGCGCGGTCGATATCCTGGCCGACCTTTTCGGCCGAGGGCTTCTGGTCACAGGCGACCAGGCCCAGCGAAAGTACGCCAGCGGTGGCAATGGCCAGGGTTTTACGAAGCTGTTTGCTGAGTGTGTTGTTCATAGTGCCTCCATGAAGTTGGACTTTGGTTTACGGTGCCGTTCCTAGCGCTTGATCACAGCGATGACCAGCGTGATCACGGTGATGACTAGGAACACGAAAAACAGGATTTTCGCGATTTCGACCGCGCCGGCAGCAATGCCGCCGAAGCCGAATACCGCGGCTATCAGTGCGATCACGAAAAACACGGCTGCGTAATAAAGCATCGCGACCTCCCTGTCAGGATGGGTATCGTTGTGCGTCAATGCCGGCACAGGATTTTCAGTGGGGGTCAGCGGGTCACGCGGCGCGCCGCTTCGTTGAATGCACGCGCGTTGCGTTTTTCCCAGGCCTGTACCTGGTTTTCAGCTTCATCCATGGCGATGCCATAGGATTCCTGGATCTGGCCGAGCAGCCGTTCACGCCGGCCATCGATGATGTCCAGATGGTCGTCGGTGAGGCGGCCCCATTGCTCCTTGACCTTGCCCTTGGCTTGTTTCCAGTTGCCTTCAATGCGATCCCAGTTCATGTCTGTCTCCTTGGTTGTGAATAAAAACTGCGGCCATGCCGCATCGTTGCCGTGGTGTCCCGTGTGTTTGCCGGGCGGCTTGCCCGGGTGTCCCGGATGCCGGGGACGGGAATTACGGTTTGCTCCGGAACTGGTGCACAGAGCAGGCCAGTTTACAAATATTTGTTTAAAAACAAATACTTAATTAATTTTTGCGGGCCGTGAACATGGTCCCGATCTGTTGCCGTCCGGGGACAGAAACTGGGTGGCCGGAGATTGCCCAAGGGGGAGGACTGTCGCCGCAGAACGACAAAACAGGGGTGTTGTGGTGAATCACCACCGGGTTTTTATGGAATGCAGGCGTAAAAAAACCGGGATGAGGACATCCCGGTTTTAATGTTGAGCTGTGCTTTTTCAGTTTTTGATGCGTGATGCTGGGATCGTGACGACTTTGCCGTCGACAACGGCGGCGATGGAATGGCCGGCAAGTTTGTGCTGGCGTACTGCTGCACGTACTGCGCTACGTGCGGCTTTTACCAGGGCGGGGACATCAAAGTTGAAAGTGCCAGTGTTTCTGCCGGCTTTGTTTCTACTGTTATTAGAGGATGTCTTTTTCATATTCTTCCCGCAGTTTGTTCCAGGGGCCGCTTTTGGTGATTTGAACCGGGCCTCCAACGTTTCGCCAGGCAACCGGCTTGGGTGAGTCTTGCATTGAATTGTCCAGCATTAGCCAGGAGTCCGCAATCGGGCGGTAGATATTGAAGAAATTGCCGATGCTGCGGGTATAACGCCTTCGCACTATTTCTTCCGGGATGTCGTGCCCGCCTGTTTTAACGCGTTCGGCAACACGTTTGACTGCAAGGTTGGCGTTGACCAGCCACAAAAAAATCAAATGAACCACGTATCCGTTGGTGCGAAGTTTGATGAGCCACGGTGCTAGGCTGCGACTGGATAATGTGGATTCAAGAGCGAAATTTTCCCGCAACTCAGCCAATTCCTTCATTCGCCGCAACATGATCCGACCGGCCGGGAATGCCGCGCGTTCCGGTGCGAAAGCAGACAATCCGCTGGCTATAACGTCAGCGTTAATGAATTCCTCAACCTTCAGCGTGTCGCGCAGCAGCTTGGGCGCGGTTGTTGATTTGCCGGACCCATTGGGCCCGGCAATCACAACTACGTTAGGCATCGTGGCTGCTCACGGACGTTGTTATGCCGCCGCGAGCAATTCTCTGAGCACGTATGGAAGAATCCCGCCGTGTTTCAGGTAATCGACCTCAATGCCGGTGTCGATGCGCAGCGTCAGTGTCACGCGCTGGATGCTGCCGTCGGCGCGGGTGATCACCATGGTCACGTCCTGCAGCGGCTTGACGTTGCCGCCGTTCATGCCTTCGATGGTGAATGACTCGGTGCCGTCGATTTTCAGCGACTGCACGCTTTCGCCCGGCTTGAACTGCAGCGGCAGCACGCCCATGCCGATCAGGTTGGCGCGGTGGATACGCTCGAAGCTTTTGACGATGACGGCCCGCACACCAAGCAGTTGCACGCCCTTGGCCGCCCAGTCGCGTGACGAACCCATGCCGTAGTCATCACCACCGAAAATCACCAGCGGGGTGTTTTTTGCGCGATAGATTTCCGAGGCTTCGAAAATGGTCATCTGTTCGCCGCCGGGCTGCACTTTGGTGATCGGGCCTTCGGTGCCGGGTGCGACCGCATTGCGCAGGCGCACGTTGGCGAAGGTGCCGCGCACCATCAGTTCATGGTTGCAGCGGCGCACGCCGAAGTGGCCCCATTCCGCAGGCGGGGTGCCGTAGGGTTCGAGCCATTTGCCGGCCGGTGTGCCGGGCTTGATCTTGGTCGACGGGCTGATGTGGTCGGTGGTGATCGAGTCGCCGAGGATGGCCAGCGCGCGTGCGCCCTGGATGTCGTCTACCTTGTTCAGCGTACGGGTGACGCCATCGAAAAACGGCGGTTCCTTGATGAACGTGGATTTTGCGTCCCACTCGTATACCGCGCCCTTGATCGTGGGAATGGCCTCCCACAGTTTCTTGTTGCCCGACAGGTCGCCGTACTCGCGACGGAAGTTGTCCGCGTTGGAGGCGAACTTGAGCAGTGCGGCAACTTCAGCATCGGTGGGCCACAGGTCTTTGAGGAACACCGGTTTGCCGTCGCGGTCCTTGCCCAGCGGTTCCTTGGTCAGGTCGGTGCGTACGGTGCCGGCCAATGCGTAGGCCACCACCAGTGCGGGGCTGGCGAGGTAATTGGCGCGCAGGTTGGCGTGGACGCGGGCTTCGAAATTGCGATTGCCGGAAAGCACGGCGCAGGTCACCATATCCTGCGACACGACGGCTTCCTCGATCTTGGCGTCCAGCGGGCCCGCGGCGCCCATGCAGGTGGTACAGCCGTAGGCGACCACGCCAAAGCCGAGTTGTTCGAGATGCGGCAGCAGACCGGCATCGCGCAGGTAGGCGGTGACTACTTTGGAGCCAGGCGCGAGCGAGGTCTTGATGCGGGGGTGAACCTTGAGGCCGCGTTCGTTGGCGCGTTTGGCGAGCAGGCCGGCGGCGAGCAGCAGCGCCGGATTGGAGGTGTTGGTGCAGGAGGTTATCGAGGCAATCAATACGTCGCCATGGCCGACGTCGAACTCAGGGTGGCCCGAGGGCACACGGCGATTGAGGTCGGCAGCGGGGCGGGCATAGCCGTTTTTGTCGGTGGGCGCAGAGAACAGCGCATCAAAGCCGCGACCAAGGTCGGGGAGGTTGACGCGGTCCTGCGGACGTTTCGGGCCGGAGAGGCTGGGCACGATGCTGTCGAGATCGAGTTCGATGAGTTCGGTGTAGTCGATCTCGCCTTTTTTCGGCATGCCGAACATGCCCTGTGCCTTGTAATAAGCCTCGATCGCGGAAATCAGTTCCGGTTCGCGGCCGGTGGTGCGGAAATAATCGACGGTTTTTTCATCGACCGGGAAGTAGC
>CAMBCD010000259.1 GCA_945863085.1 Bordetella parapertussis | reverse complement strand
GGCGCTTATTTCTCGATCGCTCCCTTTTTCGGGGCCTTGCTGGCCGTGCTGATGGGCGAGCCGGTGACACTGCCCCTGCTCGTTGCCGGCGGCCTGATGGCGATCGGCATCTGGCTGCACCTGACCGAACGCCATGAACACGAACATGCGCATGAGGCAATGACCCATGAGCACGAGCATGTGCATGACGAACATCACCAGCACGAACACGCCGAGCCGGTGGCGCCGGGCACGAGTCATCGCCATGTGCACACGCATCAGCCGCTGGTCCACAAGCATTCGCACTTTCCCGATACGCATCACCGGCATGGCCATTGATGGCGGGTATTGATGCAACGGAGGGATTATGAAAAAATATCAATTAAAACAAATACTTATGATATCCATCATATTTTCTCTGGCGCTGCTGCCCCGGGCTGCACCGGCCGCCGAACTCGAAGGCGTCAAGCTGCCGGACAGCGCGCGCGTCGCCGAGGGCGGTGCGGAGCTGGTGCTGAACGGCGCGGGGCTGCGTACCCGCTTCATGTTCCGCGTTTATGTCGGCGCGCTGTATGTGCAGAAAAAAACCGGCGCGGCGAATGCCGTCATCAGCGATGCCGGCGCCAAACGTGTCGCGCTGCACATGCTGCGTGATGTGCCCGCCGACCAGTTTGCCGACGCACTGGAAGACGGTCTGAAAAACAACAATCCGGCGGACGTTCTGGCGAAACTGGATGTGCAGGTGAAACAGCTGCGCGCGGTGTTTGATGCGGTGAAGGTTGCGAAAAGCGGCGACGTGATCCTGATCGATTATCTGCCGGGCAGCGCGCCGGGTAGCGGTACGCGGGTCACCATCAACGGTGCGCTAAAAACCACGATCGCCGGCGAAGACTTCAATCGCGCATTGCTGCGTATCTGGCTGGGTGACAAGCCCGCCGACAACGACCTGAAGAAGGGCATGCTCGGCAGCTGAACCTGCGGATGCCAGCTCAGCGCATTTTGGCGAGCGGACCGGGATGCGCAATGCCGAAACCCTGCGCATAGTCAAAACCGATGTCAGTCAGCTTGGCCAGCACCGCATCGCTTTCGACGCTCTGGGCAATGGCGCGGATGCCCAGGCGCTGGCAGGTCAGGCTGATCGCGCGAGCGCGTGCGAGGTCGCTCGGGCTGGTGATGATGTTCTGGATGATGCTGCCGTCGATTTTCAGGTAATCGATGGGCAAATCCTTGATGTGCGCGAACGTTACTTTCACGCTGCCGAAATTGTCCAGCGTGAAGCGGCAGCCCTGCGGTTTCAGCGCGCGGATGAACTGGATCGCGGCCTCCGGGTGGGCGATGGCATCGGGTTCGGTGATTTCAAAACACAGCCGGCTGCCGGGTACGCCCTGTTGCTTCAACTGCGAACGCACGTAAACGGAAAATTCCGGATTGAGCATCGCATCGGTGGACAGGTTGATGCAGCACATCGGCGCATTCGCGTCCTCCGCCGACAGGGCACACCAGGCGATGGTGTGCCGCACGACCCAGCGGTCGATGTCTTCCAGCATGTTCAGCGCCTCTGCCACCGGGAAAAATCCGCCGGGCGGCAGCATGTTGTCTTCTTCTTCGCGCAGGCGCAGCAGGATTTCAAGGAAGGGCTGGTCCTGCAGGCGCGGCTTGAGCGCCATGATGCGCTGTGCAAGCAGCAGGAAATCGTCGTTGGCCAGGGCCTTGATCAGGCGCGTCTTCGGATCCGACCAGCCGAGGATGTTTTCGGTGATCGCGCGCAGATAAACGGCATCACCATTGGTGACATCGTTGTGCGCGTCTGGAGGCTGGGGTTTGACCATGGTTGTCTGCCCGCCGATTATAAAGGGCGGACAGCCATTTTTACCGTGGAGGCTACATGTTCGGGTAATTCGGCCCGCCGCCACCCTCCGGCGTGACCCAGACGATGTTCTGCGTCGGATCCTTGATGTCGCAGGTCTTGCAGTGCACACAGTTCTGCGCGTTGATCTGCAGCCGCGGCTTGGAGCCGTCATCGTTGCGCACGATTTCGTAGACACCGGCCGGGCAGTAGCGCTGCTCCGGCGCATCATAGAGCTCGAGGTTGACATTGACCGGGACTGACGCGTCTTTCAGGGTCAGGTGTGCCGGCTGGTCTTCGTTGTGGTTGGTGTTGGAAATGAACACCGAGGACATGCGGTCGAAGGTGATCACGCCATCGGGCTTCGGATAATCGATGGGCGTACATTCGGTTTTTCGCTTCAGCGTCTCGTGGTCGGCATGGTTATGGTGCAGGGTCCACGGCGCGCGCCCACGGAACAGCACCTGGTCGATGCCGACCATCAGTGTGCCGGTGTAAAGCCCCTTGCTCATCCACGGCTTGAAGTTGCGCGCCTTGTGCAGTTCTTCGTGCAGCCAGCTTGATTTGAACGCTTCCGGGTAAGCCCTCAGTTCCGGCGCCGGTGTTTCAACGGCCAGTGCATCAAACGCGGCTTCCGCCGCCAGCATGCCGGACTTGATCGCAGCATGGCTGCCCTTGATGCGCGAGGCATTGAGAAAACCCGCGTCGTCGCCGATCAGGCAGCCGCCGGGGAACACCAGTTTCGGCAGTGACTGCAGGCCGCCGGCATTGATCGCCCGCGCGCCGTAGGCGATGCGTTTGCCGCCTTCGAGGAAGGTTTTGATCGCCGGATGCGTCTTGTAACGCTGGAATTCCTCGTACGGATTCAGGTACGGATTGCTGTAACCGAGGCCGACCACAAAACCGATGGCGAGCAGATTGTCTTCGAGGTGGTAGCAGAACGAGCCGCCGTAGGTGTCATTTTGCAGGGGCCAGCCGGCGGTATGGATGACCAGGCCGGACTGGTGTTTCTCCGGTTTTATTTCCCAAAGCTCCTTCAGGCCGATGCCGTAGACCTGCGGATCGGCGTCGTCGCGCAGTTTGAATTTTTCCTGCAACTGCTTGCCGAGGTGGCCGCGGCAGCCTTCGGCGAAAAAGGTGTATTTGGCATGTAATTCCATGCCCGGCTGGTGGGCGTCCGTCGGCTGGCCATCGCGGCCGATGCCCATGTCGCCGGTGGCGACGCCACGGACCTTGCCGGTGTCATCGAACAGCACTTCCGCGGCGGCAAAGCCGGGGAATATTTCCACGCCCAGACCCTCGGCCTGCTGGCCCAGCCAGCGCGTGACGTTGGCGAGGCTGACCACGTAGTTGCCGTGGTTCTGGAAACAGGCGGGCAGCAGGGTGCCCGGCACCTTCAGCGCGCCGGTTTCGGTCAGGAACATGAAGCGGTCTTCAGTGACCGGCGCATTCAGCGGCGCGTCTTTTTCCTTCCAGTCCGGGATCAGCTCATTCAATGCGCGCGGATCCATTACTGCGCCGGAGAGAATGTGCGCGCCGACCTCGGAACCTTTTTCGAGGACACAGACGCTGACTTCACGATTCTTTTCAGCCGCCAGCTGTTTCAGGCGGATGGCTGCGCCGAGACCTGCCGGACCTGCGCCGACGATGACGACGTCGTACTCCATGGCTTCGCGTTCAGACACTGTTTCTACTCCAGGCTCATGATTTGTCACGGATTATAACGCCCGCGCAGGCCAGGCCGCTGCGTACCGCGGCCTCGATGGTGGCGGGATAGTCGCTGGCGGTGTAATCGCCGGCGAGGAAAAAGTGTTTGCAGGCGGTGATGCTGGCGGGGCGGACAAGGTCCGGCGTGCAACTGAAGGTCGCGCGTTTTTCCGCGATCACGCGCTGCCACTTGAGCTTCGGCAGCGGCCCGAAATTTTTGGCGATATCCGCGACCACGCGCTGCGCCAGCGCCTCCTGCGCTTCACCGACCTGTTCTCCGGACGCGCTGATCACTGCACCGATCAGTCCGCGCTGGCCGCAGATCGCCTCGCGGTCGAACAGCCACTGTGCCGGACTGTCACTGATGCCGATCATCGGTGCCGGCAGCCGGACCGCTCCGGCGAACTGCAGCCATACCGAATGGATGGGTTCGTAGTCCAGCGCATTGATGGCATCGCGGGTGTAGTCCAGCACGGGGATATCGGCGAGCAGGGCGGCTGCGTGATGCGCGGGGACTGCGCAGATGACCTGGTCGAAGTGCCGCGACTGGCCGTGTGCCTGCACACTGAAACCGCTGCCGTCCTGCGTCACGCGTTCCACGGTCGCACCGGTTTCGACATGGCCGCCGCGCGCCCGCACATATTCCGCGGCGGGTTTGGGAAACAGCGTCGTGAGGTCCATGCGCGCCAGCAGCAGGTCACTTGCCGCACGTCCTGCGCCAAGGCTGTCGCGCAGTACATTGAGGAATACCTGCGCCGAGGCGCGCTGCATCGGTGTATTCAGCGCAGCGATACACAGCGGTGCCCATAAATATTCAATTAAATCAATGGTTTGTGAGTAATCTTCGAGCAGGGCGGCGACCGTGCAGTCTTGCGCGAGGCGATAACTGCGCTGTTTCATCGCCTGCATGAAGCGCGCTGCGGCACGTTTGTCGGCGCGGCTGAGGCCTCGCGCTGTCAGCAGCGCCCAGGCGACATGCAAGGGTGCGGGCAGTTTCGCTGCGCGCAGGCGGAAACGCTGGTGGACCTGCAGGTCCAGCGGC
>CAMBCD010000258.1 GCA_945863085.1 Bordetella parapertussis | reverse complement strand
GCCGAGGTCAACGAACTGCTGGAGCGCCGGCTGTCGCCGAATCCGCTGGTGACCATACACAAGTACCCGGGCGCCGATCACGCGTTCGCGCGCCATGGCGGCCGGACTTACAGCCAGCCCGAGGCTGACCGCGCGCTCGGGCTCAGCGTGGATTTTTTCCGGCAGCATCTTGTAACCTGACGCCGCGCCGTGATGCTGAACCGTGCATGGCGGTTCCGCGTTCATTTGCCCGGCTGAAAGACCGTTTTCCGTGATTTGCAGCATACAGGAGGGGGATTCGTGACAACCACGCTGAAGACCATCGATACGCACGCGCATTATTTTCCGTCGACTTATGTCGACCTGATCGCGAAATACGGAAAGCGCTGCGGCGCAACGGTCGTCACCGATGACAAGGGACTGACTTTCATTCAGGTCGGCCTGCTGCTGCGCACGGGGCCGATCGTGCGCGAATTCATCGACCTCGACGCGCGCCTCAGGATCATGGACCGCCAGGGGCTCGGCATGCACGCGCTGTCGTTGACCCAGCCGATGGTGTACTGGGCCGATGACGATCTGGGCATGCAGCTGTGCCAGGCTTTTAATGATGCCGTCAGCGCGGCCCACGTCGCACATCCCGACCGGTTGATTGGTTTTGCCTGCCTGCCTTTCCAGAATCCGCTGCTGGCTCTTGAGGAACTGGAGCGTGTGGCGAAGCTGCCGGGGATCAAGGGCGTCTACATGGCGACCGCAGTGCGCGACCGGGAGCTGTCTGACCGCAGCTTTTTCCCGGTATACGAGCGCTGCGAGGCACTGGGTTTGCCGATTTTCCTGCACCCGATGATGATCAACAACGAACGGCTGAAGCAGTATTACCTGATCAATCTGTGCGGCAATCCGTTCGATACCGCGATAGCGGCCTCGCACCTGATCTTCGGCGGCGTACTCGACGCGTTTCCGAATCTGGAAGTCAGCCTGCCGCATGCCGGAGGCGCGCTGCCGATACTGCGCGGCAGGATGGATCGCGGTTTCCAGGTGCGCGCCGAATGCAAAACGATCAAAAATCCGCCGAGCAGTTATCTCAAACGTTTTACCTACGACAGCATCAGCTACGACGAAGGCCAGCTCGAAGATCTGGTGCGGCTTGTCGGTGTCGAGCGCATCATGGTGGGCAGTGATTACTGTTTCGACATCGCCTATGAAGAGCCCGTCCGTTTCGTGCAGGGGATCAAGTCGCTCAGTTCCGAGCAGAAGCAGCAAGTGCTGTGGGACAACGCGGCGAAACTCCTGAAGCTCTAGTGCCGGAAGGGCCGCGCCGCCGCATGATATGGAACCGGCGATTTGCGTTCATGGCCGGGGGTAGTATGCTTGGACTGAGACCATGGTCCAATGGTCCTGGCCATAATCGAGGAGGAGAGTAGACATGACGCACCATTCCGCCCGGCTTTGTTGTGCCGCATTGGCATCGCTGTTTTTCGTTTCGGAGCTGGCGCTGGCCCAGTCCTATCCGGTGAAACCGGTGCGACTGTTCACCGGCTCGGGACCTGGCGGCGGATCGGACCTGACCTCGAGGGCGATTGCCGAACGCCTCAGCAAGGTCCTCGGTCAGCAGGTGATCGTCGAGAGCCGCCCCGGCGCCACCGGCATGATTGCCAACCGCCTGGTGGCAGAAGCGCCGGCCGACGGTTACACGCTGTTGCTCGAGCCGTCTTCGTTCGTGGCTATCAGTCCGCATCTCAATGCATCCCAGGACAACTGGGATCCGCGCAAACGCCTGGCGCCGATCATCCAGGTCAGCTCCTACGGTCTCGTGCTCGAGACGCATCCCTCGGTGCCGGCGCGGTCGGTGAAAGAGCTTGTCAGTCTCGCCAAGAAACAGCCCGGGGTGCTGAATTTCGCCTCGTCGGGCATTGGCAGCAATCTGCATATCTCGGCAGAATTGTTCAGGATTGAAACCAACATCAAGGTCACGCACGTCCCGTACCGCACCAGTCCCAACGCGCTGGTCGATCTGGTCGCGGGCCGTGTGGATTTCATGTTCGGCCTGATCCCGGTGTCCTATCCTTTCATCAAGCAGGGCAGGCTGCGCGCGCTTGCTGTCAGTTCGGTATCCCGCAACTCTTTGCTGCCGGATGTGCCGACCGTTGCCGAAGCGGGCCTGCCCAATCTCTCGAAATTCCGGGTGCTGAGCTGGGAGGGGGTCTTCGCGCCCGTCGGCACGCCACCCGCGATCATCAGCCGGCTGAACTCGGAAATCGGCAAGATCGTCGAGTCCGCCGAAGTACGCAAGATCTGGGACAGCAAGGGTGTTGAGACCGTGACCGGCACGCCTGAAGATCTGGGCAAGCAGCTGGAAGAGGACTATACGCGGGTCGGCAAGCTGCTCACCGAGCTGAAGCTCAAGAAATAAGCCGTTTCTTCACTGGCAATGCAACAAGGGGCCCGTCGGGCCCTTTGTTTTTCCGCGGCACCGCGCACTCAGGTTTTGGCCGGGACCACCGGCAGCAACAGCCAGGACAGCCGCTCGCTGCCGGAATGAACGGCATTGGTGGCGCCGGCGTTGTAGTCGGCGTTGTAGTGAGTGAAATGGCCGGTGCCGGCTCCGTCGCGCGGCGAGATGTCCAGCCGCAGCTTGTGCCCCTTGCGGAACACCATGCTGGTCGGCCAGATTTCCACCTGGCATTCGACGATATCGCCGGGCGACAGCCATTCCCGACGGTCGTGTGCGTGGTACGGCCGGTACGGCAGCGACTTGTCCGGGTCGAGCCGGCGATGCGAGGCCCGCAGCCAGCCCTTGGTGACACAGCCCACCGGTTCGCCGCGCTGGCCGATCTCGCAGACATCCTTGCCGTCGGGCCCGATATTGCGGATCGTGGCGTAGATATCCATGTCTTCGGACGAGCTTGATACCCAGAGATTGAGTACCAGCGGACCGGTGACTTCGGTGTCGGCTTCCATCGCCGGTGTTTCGAACGAAATGCCCGAGTCACCGTGCACCGGACGGTAATGGCCAGGACCCGCCGAATAGGAAACCTTTTTCTCCGCGGTCGGCGGCTTCGGTGACAGGCTGCCGGCGGCGGTGTCACCCTTCACCGGCGTGTCGCGCGCGATGTCGAGATACATTTTCGTCCACTGCGTGCGCGCGATCGGCCATTCGTTCTCGAAGCGGAACGGGTAGGGTTTCATGCTGCCGCCGGTGCGGATTTCGAGCTTGACCGGCGGCTCGTCGAGGATGCCGGTGTCGATGCCTTTCAGCCAGTGATCGAACCAGCGCAGCTGGTCGGTGCGGGCTTCTTCGGCGTGAAAGGGATGGAAGTGGGTGCCGGTATGGATGCGCAGCTTCTTGTGCTTTGATGCCGCCAGCATGTAACCCTCGGTATTGCCGCGCAAATGCATCGCGAAGCCGCCCCAGTTGCCGACGCTGTAGAGCGGAACCGTGATCCTGTCCCACTGCGCGCTCATCTGGCGCCAGTGGTCGGAATCGAGATCATGCCGCATGTATTCCCACAGCAGGTTGTTGTTGAAGGCCTCGGGGTTGTACGCGCGCGGCCGGCCCAGCAGATGATGTGCCGCCGTGCTGTTGCACCACTGCGCGATGAAGCCCATCGCGAAAATGCCGCCGTGGTAGGCCTGGTCGCGGTACTGGTCGGCGCGCCCCTCCCAGGGCATGATCGCCTTCAGCGCAGGCGGCTGCAGGTTGGCGAGCCGCCACTGGAAGGCGGCGTGGTAGGAAATGCCGAGGGCGCCGACCTTGCCGTTGCTCCACGGCTGCTGCGCGATCCATTCGGTGACGTCGTAGGCGTCCAGCGCTTCCTGGTAGGAGCTTGGCTCCGAGGTGCCGGGGGATTTGCCGGTGCCGCGCGTGTCCACGCGCACCAGTGCATAGCCGCGCGGACACCACCATTCGGGATTCGCGGTTTCCCAGGCCATGTAGGGGTTTGCCTTTTCCTCGAGATCTTCCGGCGGAATCCATACCTTGTCCTTCTGGTAGGGGCCGATGTTCATGATCGTCGGACAGTGCTCTCCAGAGAAATCCGGGCGGAACACATCGGCGTAGAGCAGGGTGCCGTCGCGCAGCGGAATCTTCACGTCATTTTCGACGATCAGCTTGCAAGAACGGGGTTGAGACATCTGCTGGGACTTCTGGATCATGGGCTGTCCTTGGTTGGTGGTGTCAGCGTTCTGCTTGCCGGGGCCGGTGGCGGAAGTGAATCCAGCCGTGCAATACCGGCCGGTAAAAAAATTATAGAGTGACGGTCGCATACTGGCCAGCGTCCGTGATGCGGACGCATTGCCTTGTCATTCTCCCACCCTGACAATCGCATTGTGCAACCGCAGGCATCTGACTGGAATCACTGCAGTTATTGCGACAATTAAGTCAGAATGACAAAAATTAAATAAATCGACAGACCTTGGCAAAAGGAGGGGAATGATGGGATATGTTTTTTTTTGCAGTAAGGGCAGTTGCCGCGGAGGTGATTCATGAAGCGGGCTGATCTGCTGGTAACCGGCATCGACTGGTTGATCACCGTTGATACGGGACGACGCATCATTCGCGAGGCGGCGGTCGCGGTGAAGGACGGAAAATTTGTGGCG
>CAMBCD010000257.1 GCA_945863085.1 Bordetella parapertussis | reverse complement strand
AACACCACGTCCTTGAACACTTCGATCAGCACCCCGCCCAGTCCGACCATCACCACCGGGCCGAAGGTTGCATCGCGTTTCAAGCCAATCACCAGTTCCACGTCACCTTTGGCCATGGCCTGCACCAGCACGCCGGCGATGCGGGCGTCGGCTTTGTATTGTCTGGCATTGGCGATCAAGGCCGCGAAAGCGCTGCGCACTGCGGCGTCATCCGCGAGATTCAGTGCAACACCTTTGGCTTCGGTCTTGTGCAGGATGTCCGGGGATTCGATTTTAAGCACCACCGGATAACCCAGCGCTTTAGCAGCGGCAACGGCTGCATCAGCGGTTGTCGCCAGTTTTGCCGCAGCGGTTGGCACGCTGAAAGATTGCAGCAGCGCCTGCCCTTCGATGCTGCCGACCGCACCAGCTGCTGCAGGCAACATGGGTTTGGGCAGTTGCAGTGCCGCACGCTCAGGCGCATCGCTTAGCCAGTTGCGCCGTGCTTCGGCGTAACGTACCAATGCCCCGGCCGCGTCAACGGCAGGCTCGGCACTGCGCAGGAATGGAACACCCGCCTCACGCATCAGCTTCGCCGCAATGTCCGGCATGCCCATCCAGCACACGATGAAAGGTTTGCTGGTCTGTGCTTTGGCATCGATAAAACTCTGTGCGGTGACTTCGGCGTACTTGTCGGTGAACGACAGCCAGAGAATGGCGATATCCACTTTCGGATCGGACAGCAGGATTTTCAGGCTATCGCGCATCAGGGCCGGGTTGACCAATCCCTGCGCGGTGATGTCCACCGGATTGCTGGTCGAACCGAAGGCCGGCACGACCTTGTGCAAGGCCTCGGTGGTTTCTGCGCTGAGGGTCGCGACATCCAGGCCGATTTCTTCGGCGCGATCGGCCATCAATGCGCCGGCGCCGCCGGAGCGCGTGATGAAGCCGATGCCTTTGCCGCCGGGCAACCCGCATTGCGAAAAAATATCAACAAAATCAAGAAGTTGTTCATCACTGCGGGCACGGATAATGCCGCGCTGGCGGATCACGCCGTCAAACACGGCATCTTCGCCGGCGAGTGAACCGGTGTGCGAGGCGATGGCCTTGGCGCCGGCCTTGGTGCGCCCAACCTTGGTCAGCACGATCGGTTTCGCGCGCTGCAATGCGTCTTCAGCGACCTCCAGCAAGCCCGGACCGTTTTTCAGGCCTTCGATATAACCGGCCCCGACCCTGATGCGATCTTCGGCGATGATGGCGCGCATGATGTCGACGAACTGCACATCGACTTCGTTGCCGGTGTTGACGAAATAACCGAAATTGAGCCCGCGCTTGCGCGCCGTGCCGGCAGTCGCAGTGCCCAGCGCACCGGACTGCGTGACAAAGGCTGCGGGACCATCCGGTGTCGGCCCCAGTGAAAACTGGCTGAAGGTGGCCATCACGTTTTCGGCGACATTGACCAGGCCGAGACAATTCGGACCGAGGATGCGCACCCCGCTCTCCTTTATTGCCTTTTTTAACTCGGCCTCAAGCCGGATGCCATCGCCGCCGACTTCGCTGAAGCCGGAGCTGAATACCACGGCGGCCTTGACCCCTTTTTTGCCCAGTTCGCGCAGGGTGTCGGGCACGTGTTTCGCCGGCACCGCAACGACAGCGAGATCCACCGTGCCGGGGATCGATGCCACATCGGGATAACAAGGCAGGTCGAGCAGCGACTGGTATTTGGGGTTGACCGGCAGGATGCGGCCGGCATACTTTTTATCGACCAGCGCTTTCAGCGTGCGGCCATTGATTTTGTTGAAGTCGGACGAGGCACCGATGACGGCGATGGATTTCGGGTGCAGCAGGGCCTGGATGGCGTCGTTCATTTGTTGGACTCGATACAAATCAGAGGGGTCGGCGGAAGATAACGGCTGCTGGTTGCCGGGTCAAACCCGACTCATGCTAGATTCTCAGTTACAAGCATAAAAACCCGAGAGGAGAAAACATGAAGAACATCATTCACTGCGGCATGGCCGTGCTGCTGGCGGCATCCGCATCATGGTCCGGTGCGCAGAGTTTCCCGAACAAGTCGCTGCGCATGGTCATCCATTTTCCGCCCGGCGGCCCCACGGATTTTGTCGGTCGCGCACTGGCGCAGAAACTCAGCGAAGCGTGGAAACAGCAGATACTCGTTGAAAACCGCCCCGGCGCTGCCGGCATCATCGGCATCGAAACCGTACTGCGCGCACCTGCCGACGGTTACACCCTGCTGTTCGGCACCGGCGGCTCGCTGGCACTGGCGCCGGCCCTGAATCCGAAACTGCCCTACGACGTGTTCAAGGATCTTGCCCCGATCACCCTGGTCGTAATCAACCCGCAGATCCTCGTCGTGCATCCGTCGCTGCCGGTACGTTCGGTTAATGGCCTGATCAAACTGGCGAAAGCAAAACCGGGCGAGATCAACTACGGTTCGGTTGGCCCCGGCAGCCCGCAGCACATGGGCATGGAATTGCTGAAATCGATGGCAGGCGTCAACCTGGTGCACATCCCGTACAAAGGCACGGCACCGGCGATGACCGAACTGATCGCCGGGCAGATTTCGGCCATGTTCAACAGCATGCCCTCGGTGCTGCCGCATATCGCCACCGGTCGCCTGCGCGGCATTGCCGTTGGCAGCGCCAAACGCTCGCCGGCAGCGCCCAACATCCCGACCGTGGCCGAAGCCGGACCGGTACTCAAGGGATTTCAGTACGTGACCTGGTACGCCCTGCTTGCACCGGCAGCCGTACCGAAAGACGTGATCGCCAAAATCAATGCCGAATCAGTCAAAGCGCTGTCGCAGCCGGAGATGGTGCAGCGCCTCTCCAGTCAGGGTGCGGAGCCTGCACCGGGCACACCGGAGGAATTGGGCAAGTTCATGAAAGATGAATTTGAAGAATGGAAAAAAGTCATCAAGACCGCGAATATCAAGCTCAACTGATTTCGTGCAACCAATGACGTTCAACTGAATGCGTTTTACCCGGCGCCTGTCCGGCCGACCTGCACGGTCACATCGATCTGCAGGTTCGGCGGCAGGTGGTGGGCGATGAACAGCAGCGTGACCTTGCCCTTGTACCGGTTGATGGTTGCCGCAAACGCCTCGGCCGTCGCCGCGTCGAGACTGCTCGTCGCTTCATCGAAAATCAGCACCCGCGGCCGTTTCAGCAGCGCCCTTGCGATGGCAATGCGCTGTTTCTGGCCGCCGGACAGCCCCGCACCATGTTCACCGATGGCGGTCTGGTACCCCTGCGGCAACTGCTCGATCGCCGCGTGGATTTCCGCCAGCTTGCAGGCCTGAACCACCTCCTCGAATGAGGCATGCGGATTGGCCAGCACCAAATTCTCGTAAATCGTGCCGCTGAACAATACGGTGTCCTGCGGCACCACGCCGAAATGCTGCCGCAACTCGTTTGCTGCCAGGTGGCGGGTGTCGTGGCCGTCGAGCAGGATTGCGCCGTCGGTCGGCTGGCAAAACGCCTGCAGCAGTTTCGCCAGCGTGCTTTTGCCGGCACCAGAAGGCCCCATGATGGCGACGCACTGCCCGGGCACAACTTTCAGATTGAAGCCGCGGTACAAGTACGGCAGGTTCTCGGCGTAACGAAATCCGAGATTGTTGATTTCAATCCGCCCGTGGCCGGCGGCTTCGCGCGACGGCACCAGTGTATGCGGTTCGGGTTCCGCGTTCATCAGGTCACCCAGGCGCCGCACGGCGATGCTCGCCTGCTGGAATTCCTGCCACAGGCCGACCATGCGCAGCACCGGTTGTGCCAGCCGCGCGGCAAACATCTGGAACGCCACCAGCATGCCCACCGTCAGGCTGCCGGTGGTCATCACCAGCCAGGCGCCGACGCAGAGGATGACGAGTGTCAGCAATTGTTCCAGCGCATGGGCTGCCACGTTGTAGGTGTTCGACAGCTGGCGCGTGGCGAATGTCGCCTGCAGATAGGCGGAAAGGTATTCACCGTAACGGGCATTCAGCTGCGGCTCCATCTGCAGGGATTTCACGGTATCCATGCCGGCCACGTATTCGGTAAGGAAAGCCTGGTTGCGCGCGCCGAGCAGGAACTGCCGGTTCAGTCGTTCACGCAGCAGCGGCGTGACGGCAAAACTCAGTACGGCGATTGCCGTGATGATGGCGATGGCCAACAGGCTCAGCACCCGGCTGTAATAAAACATCATCGCCAGGAATATCAGCAGGAACGGCAGATCGAGGATCAGCGTTACCGCGGCGCCACTGAGGAATTCGCGGATGGTTTCGACGCCCTGCACGCGGGCGATCACGGTGCCGGTCGGCCGCTGCTCGAAATAACGCGGCGGCAGTCTGAACAAGTGGCCAAAAACACGGCTGCCGAGTGCGGCATCGATGCGGTTGCCGGTATGCAGGATCAGGTACTGCCGTACCCAGCTTAAGGCCGCGCTGAACGCCATGATCAGCAACAGCGCAATGGCAATGACCAGCAGCGTGTTGACGCTGCGATGGGTGATCACCTTGTCGATGATGATCTGTGTGAACACGGGGGTGGCCAGCGCCAGCAGCTGGATCACCAGCGATGCCAGCAGCACATCGCGCCAGATCA
>CAMBCD010000256.1 GCA_945863085.1 Bordetella parapertussis | reverse complement strand
CGGTGAAGCGCGGAGTTACGCCTGATGCTGCGCTGGCTGCTGATTGCCGCCGCGGTGGTGATGTTTGATCAGGCCACCAAATATGCCGCAGTGGCGATGCTGGCCGACAAGCCGCCGCTCGAGGTGACACCGTTTTTTAATCTGCTGCTGGTCTACAACCGCGGTGCGGCCTTCAGTTTTCTCGCCGGTGCGGCTGGCTGGCAGCGCGAACTGTTCACCGGCATCGCCATTGTCGCGTTGGTGTGGATTGTTTTTCTGTTACGTCGCTATCCGCGGCAATCACTGTTCTGTCTGGCCTTGAGCCTGGTGCTCGGCGGCGCAATTGGCAATGTCATCGATCGCCTGAGCATCGGCGCCGTGGTGGATTTTCTCGATTTCCACGCTTTCGGCTGGCACTGGCCGGCATTCAACATCGCCGATTCCGCGATCACCTGTGGTGCGGCATTGTTGATCTGGGATGGGCTGCGCGCCGCACCGCGGGCAGAAAAAACATATAAGTAATTGTTTTTATTGATAAAAATATGATTTTTTTGATGTGCCCTGCGCGCCACAGGATATAATCGCCGCCATGCAAGTACTGCTCGCCAACCCCCGCGGCTTCTGTGCCGGTGTCGACCGCGCGATCGAAATCGTTGAACGCGCGCTGGTGCTGCACGGCGCGCCGATCTATGTGCGCCATGAAGTCGTGCACAACAAATTCGTGGTCAATGACCTGCGCAACAAGGGCGCGGTGTTTGTTGAAGACCTGGCCGAAGTGCCCGCCGGCAGCACGGTAATTTTCAGCGCGCATGGCGTGTCGCAGGATGTGCGTCGCGAAGCCGAGGCACGCGGCCTGAAAGTATTCGATGCGACTTGTCCGCTGGTGACCAAGGTGCATGTTGAGGTCGCGAAAATGCGCGAGCAGGGTCGAGAGATCATCATGATCGGCCATCGCGGGCACCCGGAAGTCGAAGGCACCATGGGCCAGAGCGCCGGTGGCATGCATCTGGTGGAAGGCCCGGACGATGTCGCCGGCCTGCAGGTGCGCGACGAAAGCAATCTGGCTTATGTGACGCAGACCACGCTGTCGATGGATGATGCGGCCCGCACCATCGACGCGATCCGCCGCCGTTTCCCGAAAATCGTCGGCCCGAAAAAAGACGACATCTGTTATGCGACGCAGAACCGCCAGGATGCAATCAAGACCCTGGCGCAGCGCTGCGATGTGGTGATCGTCGTCGGCTCACCAAACAGTTCCAACTCGAACCGCCTGCGCGAAGTCGCCGAACAGCAAGGCGTGCCGGCCTATATGGTCGACAATGCCGGCGAACTGCAGCCGGAGTGGGTGGCCGGCAAATCCTGTGTCGGCATCACTGCCGGTGCTTCCGCACCGGAAGTGCTGGTGCAGGCGGTGGTTGAACGCCTGCGTGGACTGGGTGCCAGTGACGTCAGTAGCCTTGATGGCATCGCCGAGCGGGTGACATTTCCGCTACCCAAGGGTTTGGCTCAGCCGGCCAACTAGCTTTGTGGTGGCAATGCCGGCGCAGCGCGGCTTTTGCCGTCAGTGACCGGCGGTTTCAGCGTGACCTCGATCAGCATTTCACTGCGTACCGGCAGGTTGGCGCGATACCCCGGATGAAACTGTGCCTGCGAGAATTCGCGCAGCGCCGCGGCTTCAAATTCCGCGATTCCCGTACCCATCACGATTTTTGCGTCTTCGACACGTCCGCGTTCACTGATACGCAAGCGGATCATCACGCTGCCAGCCAGTGTCTCTGCCGATTCGGGCGTCGGCACCTCGATCCGGGTCAAGGGGAACGGCCGTCGGTCCAGCTCCGATGTCTTGAAGTAGTGTACTGAACCGTTGTTCGCAGGATCGGTATTAATGGCCGGCGGGGCAGCCTTAGTATCGGCTGTAGCCGAACGCACGGTTTCAGCAGTTTCCGCCGGTGATGCATTTTCGGCGGCGGGCAGTACTGCATCCGAGACCGCCGTCGCAAGCCGTGCCATCAACGGCATTGCTGATTGCTCAGCCTGCAGTGAGGGTTCACCACCGGGGTGGCGCTGCACTGAAACTACAATCGCGGCGTGCAGTGCCACCGACAGGCCGGCGGCGATCCAAAAGCGCCGCCCGCCGGTTTCCTGGAACAGTTCCCGCATCATCAGCCCAACTGTGCGATCCGGTTACTGCACCAACTCGCGCCAGCTGGTGCGCCGGCCCTGGGGGTCACCCGGCGGGATCGGCGCTTCAGCCGTCTGCTGTGACGCGTCAGACGTGGTGGCAATAACCACCGTTCTGCCGTCGGGCAGCTGAACCACGTTGAGACCCACGACCAGAGAGTCGGATAACTTGGCGCCGAAGCTTGCCGAACCTGCGACCTGCAGGCCGTTGCGGGCATCAAAGAAGTTTATATAGCTGATGCCGCCGATGTTGCAGGCAGTGTTCGTCGGGATGTTGCTGCCGACGGTCAGCGTACCCAGTTGCAACTGCATTTCGACGTTGACCCGCTCGCCGGTGATTGGCAGATCGGCATACCAGCCGTCGTTGGTGGTGCAGTTGGTCGCACAGGTGATGCTGCGGATGTTGTTGGCGTCGGAGGTGATAGTCAACTTGCTCATGGTGGCGCGCGGGGCGGCGATCGGGTAGGTACCGGTGTCCTTGATGCCCCACACCGTCTGCTTTTGCGTCGAGGCAAGATCGGTGGTGCCGAGATAGCGGCCGGTGCCCACGAATACGTAAGCGGTTGGCGGGCTGCCGAATTCCGCAAACAGGGGTTTGGTTGTGATCGGCTGGGGCACGGGGGTCGGGGTGGTGTCGTCCACCAGCGTGACCAGCTTCGTCGCTGACTGTGTCGCATTGACTTCGAAGCGCCAGACGTTGCCGAGCAGGTCGCCGCCGTACAGGTGGGTGGTCGTGTTGTTGATCAAGGTGTCCAGCACGAACGAGTTGATTTTGCTCAAACCGCTGGGCGTTGTTGCATCGCCGGCTCCGGTGGCGATTTTGTAGATGATCTCGCCGGTCAGTGCATTGAGGGCATACAGATAACCCTGGCCGTCGCCGGTTTGCGGGGTGGGTGAATTGACGTTGTTGTAACCCGAGGTTACGAACACCACCCAGCGACCATCCGCGAGTTTGCTGATTACCGGGTTGCCGTAGGTATACCCGATGTGGCAATCGGTGCTCTGGCCTACCGGGGTGCCGGCACAGGTGGCCGTGTGCTGGAATTCCCACAGCGCCTTGGGGTTGGCGGGGTCGGTGACGTCGAGAGCGTAGTAACCTTTGCCGCCGGCGTTCAGGCCGCCGACCAGAACCGTTTTCCATACGGCGTTGACGGAATCATAGACGTCACCGATCGTGGGCGTACCGTCGACGTAGTAACGATGTAGTGCCGAGTAGTTCTTGTCAGCCAGTTTATACAGGCTGGGCAAAACCATCGTCGGAATGAAGGCCCAGCGCTCCTCACCGGCCAGCGGATCGACAGCGCTGGTGCCGGCATAAAATGCGTGCAGCATCCCGTCGTTGGCAGCAACATAGACCATCGGTGTGCGGCCGGCATTGGCGGACTTGAATGCGGCGTAGTCGGCGTCCTGGTAATCAAGCTCGGGAGCGCGGGCGAATATCGGCTGGGCATTGATGATGTCACCCAGTACCGAGGTGCGGGTGCGATAAAGCTGCTGGGTGTTGGTTTCGAATCCTTCGCGTCCCCGGTGGCCGCGCAGGAAGTTGACCAGGTTTGCGCCTTCGGCCAGACCGCGTTGATTCACCGAGAGCGCGGGCAGAATGCCGTTGGTCATGTCGGGGTATTGGGTGAAATCACTGACTTGCGTGGCGCCGAAATAGGCCTGTTCACTGGCATTGAGGCCGGTGCTGGCAACGCCGGTCGGCAGGCCGCCGGCATCGCAGACCTGGGTATTCCAGGTGAAGTTGACCAGATTGTTGGTGGCGCCGCTGCGGAACAGCTTGATGACACGGTTGTCGCACGCATCATTGACTTTGGCGTCAAGCTTGGCGCGTGCGGACCAGGTGGCTGTTTCGCTGACCGCGCCGGTTGTCAGGTCAATGGTCTTGCCTTCCAGTTCGCCGAACCATTCCAGCGTCTTGTAGCTGGCGGTATAGGCAAAGTTGTCGCCCGTCACCGGTCGCAGGTTACTGGTTGCGGCGGCAGCGGCTGAAGCGATGCGGGCATTAACCCCGGAGAGCGCGCTGTTCAGGCTGGAGATCACGGTGTCGGGATCGGCTGCGCTGAAAAACTGGCCTTTGCCGTTGACTGCCGCATGCCACAAATCGTCGAGTGCGGTCGGATCGTCATTGGTCGGCACCGGCCAGTTTTTGGTACCGTTGCGCAGTGCCGTGAAGTCGCCGCTGCCGGTAGTCTTGTAGTCGGGCTGGTAGTTCAGCGTGCCCGCCAGGCCCAGACCCATCGTGAAGGTGGTCATGTGCTGGTGTCTGGCCGAATCGTCTTCCGGCTGGGTGCCGGCGGAAGGCACGTTGTTTTCGGTGCCGACGTCAAGCCCCAGTGCCCCCAAGGAGCCCGCGCCGCGCAGGTCGGTGTTGTAGTAATAGGCAGCAACGTCGGCCAGCGAGCCGGTAGAGCCGCCACCGGTG
>CAMBCD010000255.1 GCA_945863085.1 Bordetella parapertussis | reverse complement strand
TCGCCTACATGGCGGAGCCCAGCCGCGGTTCATTGTTCTACGCCCACGAAGTGCCGCACGACGACACCGGCAATCCGCTGGGCGATACGATGTTCGCCAGCACCACCGCGGCGTGGAATGCCTTGCCCGATGACATCAAAAGCATCGTGTCCGGCCGCCGCGCCGTCACCTCCTATGCCAAGGGTTATTACCGCGACCGCAAAAGCGGACCACGGCCAGCGCTGACTGAAGCGCAGAAAGCGCGCACACCCGATGTCGAACATCCGATCATGCGCACCCACCCGTATACCAAAAAACCCTGCCTGTTTGTCAACGAGGGTTATACCGCGAGCATCGCCGGCCTGCCCGCGGAAGAATCCGAACGCGTACTGAACCTGTTGTTCGAACATGTATCGCGCCCGGAATTCATCTACCGCCACCAGTGGCGCGCCGGCGACTTCCTGATCTGGGACAACTGTTCCACCCAGCACAAGGCGGTATTCGATTACGCGCTGCCGCAACGCCGGCGCATGGAACGCACCACGCTGACAGGGACTGCGCCATTCTGAACATCCTGCGCCTGACCGTCCTGCTCGGGTCAGTCCTTGTTGCGGTTGCGCTGCGCGCCGAGCCCCTCCCCGCCGGCAGCAGCCAGCGCAGCGTCACCATCGGTGACGAAGCCATTGAGCTTTACACCTACAAACCGCCGCAGTACGCCGGCGGCCCCATCCTGCTGGTGCTGCACGGCCTCGGCACCAACGCCCCGGGTTATCGCGACTCCGCAATCCCGCTGGCCGATGCCCTGGGATTCCTGGTCGTCTCGCCACTGTTCGACCGCAAACGTTTCCCGACCTGGCGTTACCAGACCGGCGGCATCGTGCGCAACCAGCGCGCCGAAGGCGAATTCACGGTCGAACCCGAAGCGCAGTGGATAGGCCGCACCTTCTTCGACATCATCAATGCCGTGCGCGCCGCCGAAAACCGGCCCGGCCTCGCCTACTCGCTGATCGGGCACTCGGCCGGCGGCCAGACGCTGTCGCGCTTCGCCGCGTTCATGCCGCACCAGGCCAAACATATTGTCATCGCCAATCCCTCGACCTGGGTATGGCCGTCACGCGAAGAACGCTTTCCCTTCGGCTTCGGTGGATTGCCGGGAAAAATGGCCGATGATGCCGCGCTGCAACGTTACCTGGCGCAGCCGCTGACCCTGCTGCTGGGCACGGCCGACATCAAACGCGGCGGCACCCTCAATGTCACTCCGGGCGCCGAGCGCCAGGGACCCAACCGCTACGAGCGCGGGCACAATGCATTCCGCAGAGCGCAGCAACTGGCGCAACAACGCGGATGGACGTTCAACTGGAAACTGGTCGAAGTGCCTGATGTCGGACACAGCGCGCGGCGCATGTTCGGCAGCGCCGAAGCGCTGGCCGCCCTGACCGCGAACTGAAAGCGTTATTTCGGCAGGTGTTTGTGCAGTTCCACCGGTTTGCGCTTCGCGCGCATGCGCAGGTTGAGCATTTCCACCGCCACCGAAAACGCCATCGCGAAGTAGATGTAACCCTTCGGTATATGCAGGCCCCAGCCCTCGGCGATCAGCGCCACGCCAACCAGGGTCAGGAACGACAGCGCCAGCATCTTGATGGTCGGATGGGTATCAACGAATTTGCCGATCGGCCCCGCCGCAAACAGCATCACGCCCACGGCAATGACAATGGCCACGACCATGATCGACAGTTCATCGACCATGCCCACGGCAGTGATCACCGAGTCCAGCGAAAACACGATGTCGATCACCGCAATCTGCGCAATCACCGCGCCGAAGGTGGCTGTTGCCGCGGCAACGGTATTGCCCGTGCCGTCATCGACGCCTTCCAGCGAATTGTGGATTTCATGCACACTTTTCCACAACAGGAACAGGCCGCCGCTGATCAGGATCAGGTCGCGGCCGGAAATTTCCTTGCCCATGACAGCAAACCACGGCGCCGTCAGCGTCATCAACCAGGACAGCGTGAACAGCAGCCCGATGCGCGTCAGCATTGCCAGCATCAGCCCGATATTGCGCGCCTTGGCACGCTGCTGCTCCGGCAGCCGTCCACACAGAATGGAAATGAAAATGATGTTGTCGACGCCGAGCACGATTTCCAGTGCCGTCAGCGTCGCCAGTGCCAGCCATGCATGCGGATCCGCAAGCCATTCCATATGCGCCTCTTTTGCTCAATAAAAACAGACAGTTGACATCACCAGCAACGATCGCGCAGGACATCGTCGCCCATCCGGCACTGCCATGACCCGGTTTTCATTATAGGGGCCCCGGGCTGTATTGATCATTACACTTCATCAAACACCGGCGCCCGGATTGCGAAACCGCAGCCATGTGCGACGGGCCAAGCTGCTACAGTCAGTGCTTTCCGTCATCAAACCGGATCTCCCCATGCCCGCCCAGACCGCTCCTGCCACCGCACCAGATGCCTCCACTTCCGATGTTTTGTCGATCTCGCAGCAGATTGCCGCATTTGCCGCCGTGCTGACGCCGGAGATGATTCCGCAAACCGTCCGCGAAAACGCCAAGCTGCATGTGCTCGATGTCGTCGGCACCGCACTCGCCGCCACCCGCTTTGATTTTGCGCAACACGCACTGGCCGGCATCCTCAACATTGCCGAAGACGGCAACAACAGCGTCATCGGCATGAACGTCAAACTGCCGATGCGCGATGCCGTGCTGATGAACGGCATCCTCGCCCACGGCCTCGACTACGACGACACCCATCCGGGGGCCATCGTACATCCGAGCTCCAGCGCCTTTCCCTGCGCACTGGGCGTCGCCGAAAAACGCGACGCTTCGGGCGCCGACCTGCTGCTGGCCTACATCCTCGGCGTCGAAGTCGCCACCCGGTTGGGCGTCGCTGCGGCTGGCACCATGCACACCAATGGCTTCCACACCACCGGCATCGCCGGCCATTTCGGCTGCGCGGTCGCCGCCGGAAAACTGTTCAATCTCAGTCCGCAGCGTCTGCAGTACGCCCAGGGTTTTGCCGGCAGCACCGCCTCGGCCATTTCCGAACACCGCGCCGACGGCGCCTGGAACAAACGCCTGCATCCGGCCTGGGCAGGCGTCGGCGGCATCACTGCGGCTGCGCTGGCCAGCGGCGGTTTCATTGGCACCCGCAAAATCTACGAAGGTGCCGACGGCATTTTCCGTTCGCACACCGGCACCCGTTTCAATGAAGTCGACATGGGCGCAATGACCCGCGATCTCGGCAGCGAGTGGCTGATCAATGAAGTCGCGATCAAACCCTACCCGATCTGTCACCTGCTGCATGCCTGCGCCGATTCCGCACTGGCGATCCGGCGCAAACACAATGTGAAGCCCGAGGACATCGTCAAAATTCGTGCCCTGCTGCATCCCGAAACTTTCCACTACATCGCCGAGCCGCCGGAAATGCGCCGCCGCCCGGTGTCCGACTACATGGCCAAGTTCAGCGTGCAGTTCGTGCTTGCCGCCTGTTTCGTCCGCGGCAAGTTCGGTTTCGCTGAACTCGAAACCGATGCCTTGAACGACGCTGCGATCCTGGCACTCGCGCAGAAAGTGCACCACGAAGCTGATCCGGATTCGGCCTTCCCGAAATATTTCTCCGGCGGCGTGGTCGTCACTACAAAGGATGGCCGCGAACTGGTGCACATGGAAAAAATCAACCGCGGCGCCGGCGAACGCGCACTGTCTGCGGAAGACATCAGCGAAAAATTCTTCGACAACGCGACACTGGTGATTTCGAAGCCACAGGCGGAACGCATCCGCGCAGCGGTGCTGGCCATGGACCAGCACAGTGCGCGCGATCTGACCCGCGTGCTGACCCTCAAGTCCTGACCTTAAAAATTATCAATTAAATCAAAATTTTATGAATACAGATCTGACGCATCTGCGGCAGTGGGTCGGCAAGACCGAAAGCCACGACGACATCGCCACTGCGTTTCCGATTGCAGCACTGGCCGCCACGCTCGACCGCAAGGACCCGCCGCCGAAAATGGGCGACGCCATTCCGCACAGCGCGCACTGGCTTTATTTCCTGGAAACCGCAGTCAACGCCGACCTGAGCCACGACGGCCACCCCAAGCGCGGCGGTTTCCTGCCGCCGGTGACACTGCCGCGGCGCATGTGGGCAGGCGGCCGCATCGATTTCCGCGCACCGGTGCGTATCGGTGATGCGATCCGCCGCGATTCCGAAATCCTGTCGGTGGAAGCCAAGTCCGGCAGCAGCGGCAACCTGGTATTCGTCACGGTGCGCCATACCGTCAGCGCCAACAACACGGTTGCCATCGTCGAAGAACACGACATCGTCTATCGCGACGCCGCGAAAAAAGGCGCGCCCCCGCCCGCAGGTAAACCGGCCCCGCAAACTGCGGCATGGCGACGCGAATTAAAAACAGACGAAGCGGTGCTGTTCCGTTATTCAGCGCTGATTTTCAATGCCCACCGCATCCATTACGACATCGACTACTGCCGCGATGTCGAAGGTTATCCGGGCCTGATCGTGCACGGCCCGCTGCAGACCACGCTGTTATTGGACCTCTGCCGCCGCAGCGACCCGCGCCCGGTGCGCACGCTGGACTACCGCGC
>CAMBCD010000254.1 GCA_945863085.1 Bordetella parapertussis | reverse complement strand
CAGGTCCAGCGAGGCGTATTTTTCAAGATAACCACGCAGCAGATTAAGGCCTTCCTCAGGACGTCCATCCTCGCGATACGCCGTCAACAACCGTTCCGCCACCAGCGACAGGTACGCGGGGTTCTGTGACTCAATGCGTTGCCAGGCGGTGATCGCGGCGCCTCGATCGCCGGTGTCACGCTCCAAGTCACCCAGCAACATGTTCGCGCGCACGCACATCCGGTGATGTGCCAGTGCCGCGTCCAGATGAGGCCGTGCTTCAGCAGGCTTTGACTGCATCAGCGCCCGCGCCGCCATCTCGCAGCAGAAGTTGGCAATTTCTTTCTGATAGGAACGGCCGCTCAGCGATTCCAGTTTTTCAGCGATTCCGATGGCCTTGTGCCAATCCTTTTCCTGCTCGTAGATTTCCAGCAGAAAACGCAGGGCAGCTTCGGCGTGCGGCGTATTTTCAAGTTTAAGGAACAATTCTTCGGCACGGTCCAGCAAGCCGGCCTTGAGGTAATCCTGGGCAAGCTCAAGCAAAGCCTGAAGCTTCTGCTCTTGCGCAAGATCCTCACGTTCCGCCAGATTCTGGTGCATGCGGATCGCCCGCTCGACTTCACCGCGACGGCGGAACAGGCTGCCCAGCGCAAAATGCAGTTCGATGGTTTGCGGGTTGACGCGGGCGACCTCGATGAATGCTTCTATTGCCTTGTCCGGCTCTTCGTTCAAAAGGAAATTCAGGCCTTTGAAATATGAAGCCGGTAAAAGACGCGATTCCGAAACGATTTGCCGGATATCAACGCGCGCGGCCAGCCAGCCCAGCGCAAAAAAAAGCGGCAATGCAAGCAGCCACCAGAGTTCGATGTCCATCGGTTCAGATTGTCACAGCAGATCGGTCGGTGGAAGAATCGGCGCATCCGGGGTTTGCTGAACGCGCAGTTCGCGTTTCAGCGCAGCCACCTGACGGCGTAGTCGCAGCGTATGGAATAGACCGACCAGCAAACCGACCAGCGCACCCAGGCAGACGGCGACCAGCAGCACCAGCACCAGCGGCGCTTGCCACTGATAACCGAGGTAATAACGTACGGTCACCGGATCCGTGTTCACAAGCGCAAACGACAGGATCAGCAGGAAAAGTGCAGCCTTGATAATCCACATAAGGTAGTACATGGCGATCCGAGAATATCACGCTAGCCCCCTCGCGCACGAATCTGGGGCGCATAAAAAAACGGCATGACCGCAAGGCCATGCCGTTTGAGGAACGATGCCTGATCGCTCTCTATTTCTTGACGTCGACGCGTTCGCGCAGTTCCTTGCCGGCTTTGAAATGCGGCACGTATTTCGCAGGAACCTGCACGCGCTCTCCGGACTTCGGATTGCGTCCGGTGCGCGGCGGTCGGTAGTTGAGACCGAAACTGCCAAAACCCCGAATTTCGATGCGCTGGCCCTGCGACAGGCTTTTGCCCATCGCGTCCAGGATCATCTTCACTGCCAGTTCGGCGTCCTTGGCCACAAGCTGCGGATAACGTGCCGCCAGTTTCGCGATCAACTCCGACTTGGTCATGATGCTCCCTTATTGTTGAGTATTGGCTGTATCCAGCTTGGCCTTGAGCAGCGCACCAAGGTTGGTAGTGCCCGTGCTCGCCTGTTTGTCCGAGGCCAGTTTCTGCATGGCTTCGGTATCTTCTGCAAGGTCTTTTGCCTTGATCGACAGGTTGATCGTGCGATTTTTGCGGTCGACGTTAATGATCATCGCCGTTACCGAATCGCCTTCTTTGAGCTTGGTGCGGATATCTTCCACGCGGTCACGCGATACTTCGGACGCGCGCAGATAGCCTTCCATGTCGCCGTCGAGATTGATCACGGCGCCCTTGGCATCGATCGACTTGACCGTGCCGGTGACAACCGAGTTCTTCTCATGGCCGCCGACGTAGCTGGAGAACGGATCCCCTTCCAGCTGCTTGACGCCCAGCGAAATGCGTTCGCGCTCGACATCGATCGACAACACCTGGGCTTCAACTTCCTCGCCCTTCTTGTAGTTGCGCACGGCTTCTTCGCCGGCTTCATTCCATGAAAGATCGGACAGGTGAACCAGACCGTCGATGCCGCCCGGAAGACCGATGAAGATGCCGAAGTCGGTGATCGACTTGATCTGACCCTTCACCTTGTCGCCCTTCTTGCTGTTCATCGAAAACTCTTCCCACGGATTCGCCATGCACTGCTTCATGCCCAGCGAAATGCGACGGCGGTCTTCGTCGATTTCCAGAACCATGACTTCGACTTCATCGCCCAGCTGCACGACTTTCGACGGGTGCACGTTCTTGTTGGTCCAGTCCATTTCGGAGACGTGCACCAGGCCTTCGATGCCCGGCTCGATCTCGACAAATGCGCCGTAGTCGGTGAGGTTCGAAACCTTGCCGAACAGGCGGGTGTTGGGCGGATAGCGGCGCGACAGGCCCACCCACGGATCTTCGCCCAGCTGCTTCATGCCCAGCGAAACGCGATTCTTTTCCTGATCGAACTTCAAGACTTTTGCGGTGACTTCGTCGCCGACGCTCAGCATCTCGGACGGATGCTTGACGCGACGCCATGCGAGATCGGTGATGTGCAGCAGGCCATCGATGCCGCCCAGATCCACGAACGCGCCGTAGTCGGTGATGTTCTTGACGATGCCCTTGACCGTGACGCCTTCGCGCAGGTTCTCCAGCAGCTTCTGGCGTTCTTCACCCTGGCTGGCTTCAAGCACGGCACGGCGTGACACCACGACGTTGTTGCGCTTGCGGTCCAGCTTGATGACCTTGAACTCCATCTGTTTGTTTTCGTACGGCGTCGTGTCTTTGACGGGACGCGTATCCACCAGCGAACCCGGCAGGAAGGCGCGGATGCCGTTGATCATCACGGTCAGGCCGCCTTTGACCTTGCCGCTGATCATGCCGGAGACGATATTGCCCTTCTCGAGGGCATCTTCCAGTTCGTGCCATGCAGCGAGGCGCTTCGCCTTGTCGCGCGACAGGCGGGTTTCGCCATGACCGTCTTCGAGGGATTCGATGGCGACGCTGACAAAGTCGCCGGGCTTTACTTCAATCTGGCCGCGGTCATCATGAAATTCTTCGACAGCCACATAGCTCTCGGATTTCAGACCGGCGTTGACCACCACAAAATTGTCATCAATACGCACGACTTCGGCGGTAATCACTTCGCCGATGCGCATTTCTTTCGTTGCAAGGCTCTCTTCAAAGAGCGCGGCAAAACTCTCGGCAGGAATACCGACAGGGGTAGCTTGTTGGGTTGTTTTCATCATTGGAATCAGGAGGTTATCACACCCGTTTGAGAAACGGGAGGGTAGTTGAAAAAAGCCATGGACCTGGCGGCCCATGACGCCTGTTTGCTGCCGTTACGACTTGTTGGTGATGCTTTTTTGATACAGATCCATGACCTGGGCCACTACGGCAGCCACCGGTATCCCGGTAGTGTCTATTTCAATGGCATCAGGGCACTTCAACAGGGGGGCCGTGGCGCGGTTGCTGTCGCGAAAATCGCGGTCGCGGATGTCCTGCAAAAGGGCCGCCATACTAGCACCGGAGTCCTTTTCCATCAACTGCTTATGGCGCCTGAGCGCCCTCTCCTCGGCGGTCGCTGTCAGGTAGATTTTGAGCCGCGCATCCGGGAACACCACCGACCCCATGTCGCGGCCATCGGCCACCAGCCCCGGGGGCTGGCGAAAACCGTGCTGCAGCGACATCAGCGCCCGGCGCACGCCGGGCAAGGCGGCCACCCGCGAAGCCGCCGCGCCGGCGACCTCGCCTCGGATCTGATCCGACACCTCCCGGGCATCGACAAAAACCCGGTCTCCACTAAATTTTACCTTTAAATTCAATGTGATACTGGTTATTTCTGAATCATTGTCGAGATTCGCTCGGCACTCCCCGCCGACAAAACCGACGATCCGGTACAGCGCCCCGCTGTCCAGGTAATGAAATCCCAGGCGCTGTGCAACCGCTGCCGCGATCGTGCCCTTGCCCGATGCCGAGGGACCGTCGATGGCGATGACCGGGGGCAAACTCACGCCGCAATACCCGCCAGTACCTGGAAATAATCGGGAAAGGTTTTGGCCACGCAGCCCGGGTCATTGATACGCACCGGCACCCCGCCCAAAGCCGCCAGCGAAAAACACATCGCCATGCGGTGGTCGTCATAGGTATCGATGGTGGCGGGCCGCCATTGCACCGGCGGCGTGATTTTCAGGTAATCCGCGCCCTCTTCCACCGTCGCGCCGAGTTTGACCAGTTCGATGGCCATCGCCGCGATACGGTCCGTTTCCTTGACCCGCCAACTGGCGATATTGCGCAGCGTCGTGGTACCGTCGGCAAACAGCGCGGCCACGGCCAGCGTCATCGCCGCATCGGGGATGTGGTTGCAATCCAGGTCCACCGCGCGCAGCTTGCCGCGTTTTTTCGCCTCGGCACCCGCGTTGGCCTCAATCCAGTTTTCACTCATGCTGACTGCGGCGCCCATCTGCTCCAGTGCCTCGGCAAACCGCACGTCGCCCTGGGTGCTGTTGCGTCCCACACCTTCGACACGCACCGGACCGCCGCCGGTCAGACCACTGATCGCGCCCGCCG
>CAMBCD010000253.1 GCA_945863085.1 Bordetella parapertussis | reverse complement strand
TCCGCGCCGGCAAATCCCGCGCCGAAGCCGCCGCGCATCTCGCGCTGAACCCGGCCTGGTATGACGATCTGGAGCAGCGCGATGGGGAACTGGCAGCCACACTGACGCTGTTTCAGGGTGTGGCGCTGGCGGAGTTGTTCGGTTTGCGTCTTGCTGACCTGTTTGGCGAAGCCGTGCCGGCCGGGGAACGCGTGGCTTTGCCGGATTTGCCAGAACGCATTCGTACGCATCTGACAGCAGCCGGTATCTCCATGGACTTGTTTGAGCAGCAACTGGGCTGGGAGCTGGAGCCGTTCATGGCGGCACCGGTCCAGCTATCTACAGAACTGCCGATCGCCTTTTTCCAGGCGCTGGCCGGCGCGCTGGGCCTGCACTGGCTGCTGCTGGTGCCGGACGCGCCTTTGCCGGAATCCTGATTTAGACTGCGGGTGTTGTGCCGTAATATCAACCTTGCGCAAGGGAGAAATGCCATGAGGACATTCAGTGGTTTATTGCAGCGCTGTGTGCTGCTGGGCGTACTGCTGGTAGTGGCTGTGCCGGTGCAGGCGGCGGATGCGCCAAAGTCAAAAGACCATCCCTTGCTGACGCGGTATCCGGATTCGCGGATCACCGAATACACCAAAAATTACAATGCGGTGGAATTCAAGGTCGGCGCCAAGGGCAGCCCGGCAAAGCCCCAGTCGATTGAGGGCGATGCCACGATCATCCGTTATTTCCATAACAAGCCGGACAAACAGCCCAGTGCGCTGGAGCTGATCCGCAATTACCAGAATGCGATCAAGTCCATCGGTGGCGAGGTGGTTTACGAACGTCAGCCGCGGGATTCCGACGGCGGGGAAACCACGCTCAAGGTGATTACGGGCGGCAAGGAAGTCTGGGTGCGGGTCGAGCCCGACATCTTTGGTGCGCCGACGCAGAGTTACAAACTGTGGATTGTCGAAGTGGCGGCGATGCAGCAGGTGGTAACCGCGAACAAGCTGCTGGATGAACTGAACCGCAACGGTTTTATCGCGCTGTACATCAATTTTGATACCGGCAAGTCGGATCTGAAGGCCGATGGCAAGGCGACAGTAGTGGAAATCGTGACCATGCTGAAATCGGCACCTGCGCTGAAAATCGCCATCGAGGGCCATACCGACAATGTCGGCCAGGCGGCGGCCAACAAGGCGCTTTCGGAGCGCCGGGCAAAAAGCGTCATGGCGGCCATTGTTGCCGCAGGGATTGATGCGAAACGGCTGTCTGCCGCGGGCTTCGGCCAGGAGAAACCGGTTGCCGACAACCGCAGCGAAGACGGGCGCGCGAAAAACCGCCGTGTGGAGCTGGTGAAAAAATAGCCGGGCGTGGCGATGATCATCGACTGGCGCAAATACTGGTGGCAACCCGGCTTTGCGCTGGCATTTTTTGCAGTGGGTGTGCCGTACTGGCTGATCCCCTACAAAAAACTCAATCTGCCTGACGCGCTGCTTGGCGCGGAGTTGGTCGTGGTATTCGTAGTGGCGGCGCTGGCGCGGATGTATTCCGGCAAATCCTTCATGCGAGTTGTCATGGTCATGGGTTCCGCCGTGCCGGCTGTTGTCATGGCGCGGGTGGTGGCCGACGGCATTCTGGATTACAGCGCCCACAACCTGTGGCCCTTCGAAGTGGTGATCGCGATCCTGGTCGGCGGTGCCGTGGCCGTGGCGGGTACTCTGGCCGGCAGCGTGGTGCTGTGGTTGTCGCGGAAGGCAGGGAATGATGAACAAGCCGAATAACCATGTGCTGCCGTATGCCGTCTCCTTCATCGTCGGGCTGGCGATCTGCCTGTACATCACCGAGACCTCCGGGCGCAGGGAGGCCTGGGATGCCCCTGAATATTTCACCATCGGAATTCCGGAGATGTGTCTGGTGATTTTCGCGCTCGCTTATTGCTTCCCGCAGCGCACCTGGCGCTGGGCGCTGAGCATGGCCATCGGACAATCCGTGGCGATGGTACTGGGGGGGCGGGTCGGCGGCACTGTGGCCGCTGGCCGTCATCACAATGACGGTGGTGTCGCTGCCGCAGTTCATTGTGGCGATGATCGCCAGCGGCATCGCGAAAAAAGGCGTCACCTGACGAGCCGGGGCAGTGACAGGTTGTAGTTACTGAAGGGCTATCGTGCCTTCCTTTTTTGTAGTCGTCGATCTTTTCGCTCAGCTCGCTCGGTTCTTCGCACGGCTTCGGGCGCAGTTTGACCAGCATCATGCGTTGTTCGTCAGCCATGTCCAGATCTTGGCGGCAACGGCTTCCTTACTCGCGGTGAAATCTGGATCGGGTTTGCTGGCGACGGGTTCGATGTTTTCAGGATGGATTGCCGAAGTCACCGGGGCATGCAATGCGGCGGCTACGCACAGCAGCAGGAAAGGTATGTGCCACATGACAGACCGTACAGTTGAATATGGAAACGGTTGCTGCAAAAACTGCAGCTGCTGGCGGTTTATTCCCGCCGGGGATGACTGATCGTCCGCTGTGGCTCAGTGCTTTGCCAGCACGGCATCAACTTCCGCGGCATAACCCGCGAATTCTGCTGAACTGATGCTGGCTGCTGCCAGTGCCGCGGCACCGGCGCGTTGCCATTCGGCGCCCTGCGAGTCGCCGCAGTGGTCCCGGTACAGCCGTTCCGCGACGATGCCGAGCGTGATCATCGAGATGGTCTGCTGCGGCAGTTCGGTGCCGGATTCGAGCAAGCCGTAATTATGGTGGTGTTTGATGGCAAGACATGAGGCCTGAGACAGGTGCCAGGATTCAGCGAGTGCGTGACCCATCGTTGCATGGTCTGTGCCCAGTTTGTCAATTTCGATTTCGGAGAGCACACGCGCAGGGTCAATGGCGGCAGCTTCGGTAAGGGCGGCATGGTTTTCGAAATTGAGCATCATCAACGGTATGCCGCAGTCGCGGAACAGGCCGTAGGTGTAGGCTTCGTCGCGGTCAAGCTTGCCCGTCTTGCGCGCCAGCCAGGCGAGGATGGCGGCGATTTTCGAAGACGATTCCCAGTAGTCTTCCATCGCCGTGCTGTTGCCCATCGGGAACGCCTGTTGCAGCAGCAGCCGGGTTATCAGGTGCGACACGTTGCGCAGTCCAAGAAGCGCCAGCGACTGTGGGATCGAGTTTACTTTCTGGGGCAGGCCGTAGAAAGGTGAATTGACGGTCTTCAGCATTGTCGCGGCCAGCGCGACGTCGACACCGATCAGCTTGGCGATTTTCGGGAAATCCGGATCGTCGTTTCGCATTTCGGCAATCAGGCCGGTCAGCACCGCAGGGCATGGCGGAATGCCCACGGATTTGGCGACCTGTTCGGTTTGGCGTTCGAGGATGGATTGGTCCATGCTGTATTTTCTCCAGATTAGCGATAACGGCAGAATCCGGATTAGCTTGAGTCCCGGGAGTAACATGCCCGCATGGCAAAAACCCTGAATATCATCGGCCCGGGCCGCGTCGGGCGCACACTGGGCGCGCTGCTGCAGCGTGCGGGATTGTGCGCGGTGCGGGATGTGTTGAGCGCAGAAATCGCCACTGCTGAATCGGCCGTCGCCTTCATCACCGCCGGCCGTGCCGTGCGGGTGTTACGCGAGATGCAGGCGGCCAATCTGTGGCTGCTGACACCACCCGATGCGGCGATTGCATCTGTTGCGATGGCGCTGGTGGCTACCGGGCAAGTACGGCCGGGCGATGTGGTGTTTCATTGCAGCGGGTCGCAATCTTCCAGCCTGCTCGCGCCGCTTGCTGCAGCGGGAGCGCTGATTGCCAGCGTACATCCGCTGAAAAGTTTTGCCGATCCTGAGGCCGCGGCGCAAAGCTTCAAAGGTACTTATTGTGCGGCAGAGGGCGATGCGGCGGCGCTGGCTGTGCTGATACCGCTGTTCGAACAACTCGGCGCGCGGGTCACGGCAATAGATCCCGCCGGCAAGACGCTGTATCACGCGGCGAGTGTGCTGGTGTGTAATGACCTGACGGCGCTGATGGAGGCGGGCTTGCGTGCTTACGAACAGGCCGGCATCAAACGGCATGTCGCACAAAAAATGATGGAGCCGCTGGTACGCGAGACGCTGGACAATGTTTTTGCGCTGGGTACCGTGAGCGCACTGACCGGACCGGTGGCGCGAGGGGATGCCGATGTGCTGGCGCGGCAGCTCGCGGCCTTGAACACCTTGGACCCGCGGATTGCCGATGCCTATCGCGCGTTGAACCACATCGCGCTGGATCTGGCGCGGGCGCAGGGCGGCGCATCCGCGGCAGCGCTCGATGCCGTGGAACATGCATTAAAAAATATCAATAAAATCAAATAGTTAAGACAAATCTTCGGAGGATGGTTCAAAGGCAGGCGGCAAACGGTCACTTGTTACAATCGAGCGATGAACAAAGCCCTGTCTGCAGCAACGACTGAGTCACCCGCCAGCGCAACGCCGGCCACTGACACGCTGGACGCGATACGTGCGCAAGTGCTGCGCGGCATCGCGCTCAACCGCGAACCCGGTTATCACTTCGCCGGTAATTTTCTCGATCTGTCGTACGACCATGTCGGCACCGATTACACCGCGCTGTCGGTGGATGTCGCGGCGCATTGCGCCGAAGCTGACGGGCAACTCAACCT
>CAMBCD010000252.1 GCA_945863085.1 Bordetella parapertussis | reverse complement strand
CATCGGCCAGATCAACACTGAACTGGTGGAGACCCGGCAAATCACCGTACCGCTCCACCATGCGCAGGAAGCGACGGATATTTTTCTTTCAGCGGATATCCCCGGCGGCTACGGCTGGCTGTTTCCCAAGGGCGATGTCGCCAACCTCGGTGCGGGTGTCGATCCCGCATACAGACATCAACTCAAGGCCATCGTACAGCGGCTGCATGAAACGCTGATGGCGCGCGATCAGGTCGGCGCGCGCATTCTGGGCATGACCGGCGGATTGATACCCGTCGGTGGCCTGTTGCAGCCCCGGGGCTGGATTGCGCATACGCCGGTGCTGCTCGCGGGTGATGCCGCCGGTCTGACCAATCCGGTGACCGGTGCCGGCATCAGCGCTGCCGTGCATTCGGGCCGGCTCGCTGGGCTGGCGGCAGCGGCCACGGCAGGCGGCGACCTGTCGGCGCCCGAGAATTACGCAGAAGAGCTAAAAGATGTCTTCGGCGCTGCGCTCGCGCGCGCGCGGCAACGTCGTGTGGCGCTCGCCGCCCGGCAGCCGGACAGGGAAGACCTGCGCCGGAGCTGGATTGCCTATCCACAGTACTGGATTGCCCAGCCGCTTTAATTATTGTTTAAAAACAATATGTTATAAAAAATATAGCGTAATACAAGGAATAAAGACCATGAGCTGCTACCGACCCGATGCCACGACCGCCGACACCGCAACGGCCACGCTGGACCACAACCCCGCGGCGCTGATGCAGCCGCGCCAGCCGGAGATGCCGCCGAAAGCCATGCGCAACGGCGGGCGGGTCAAGGCCAACAATGTCGCGCCGCAGGGCGTGTACCTGCCCAACTACAACATCCTGACGCCGCACATGCGTTCGCCCGAATACGTGCAGATGTCCACCGCAGCGGCAATCACGCTCGGCATCATGACCGGCAAGATGTATCGCTGCGCCTGCACGCGCTGCCTGAATCTTTTGCTCTCTTACCCCGAAGGCTGTCGTGCAAACTGTGCCTATTGCGGGCTGGCACGCCACCGCGAGGCCGAGCGTGATTACGCCGACCGCAATTTCATCCGTGTTGACTGGCCGGCAGTGCCGCTTGAAAAAATCATCGATAAAGTGGCCGCCGACGGCGCGGCCAGTCCGTTTCACCGCATGTGCATTTCGATGATCACGCACCCGCGCTCTGACGACGACACGGTGACTGTATTGAAGCAATGGACCGACCGCATTTCACCTGAGGCGATACCGGTGTCCATCCTGTCGAACCCGACCACCATGGTGCGGGGTGACGTGCAGCGCCTGCACGAACTGGGCGCGGATATTTTCACCGTGGCGCTCGATGCCGCGACGCCGGAGATTTTTGACCGCACCCGCGGCAAGGGCGTGCAGTCGCCGCACAGCTGGGCCAAGTACTGGGAAATCCTGAACGATGCACGCGATATTTTCGGCCCGCAAAAATTCGGCGCGCACATCATTGTCGGCATGGGTGAGACTGAGCATGATGTGCTGACCCTGGTGCAGCAGCTGGTCGATATGGGCGGGCACAGCCACATGTTCTGCTTTTTTCCCGAGAAAGGTTCGCTGATGGATCATCTGCCAGCGACCCCGCGCGACCAGTGGCGGCGTGTGCAGCTGGCGCGTTACCTGATCGATTACCGCGGTGTGAATGTCGGGCAGATGAAATTCGATGGCGAAGGCCGTGTTGCCGATTTTGGCATCGCGCAGGGCGAGCTTGATGATGTGATCAACGCCGGTGTCGCATTCCGCACCTCGGGATGTCCGGGCAAATTCGCCGAGGATGTTTCGGCCTGCGACCGTCCTTATGGCGATTCGCCGCCGTCCAACATTGCGAGTTTTCCCTTCCCCCCCAACAAGGGCGACGTGCGCAAGATACGCCGCCAGCTGCGCATCGTCGAACAGAAAAATTGAGGCCATGGGCATGCAGTTCCGTGTCATTGATACCGGCCTCCGTGATGCTCGGCGGCAGATCGCCTTCGATCAGGCGCTGATCGAGGCGCGGCAATCGGACAGGATCCCCGACACCATCCGCTTTCTGCGGTTTCCGCCCAGCGCACTGGTGGGTCGCCATCAGGCGGTGTCGCGTGAAATCAGGCTGGAACATTGCCGCGCGCAGGGCATCGGAATTGCGCGCCGCATCACCGGAGGTGGCGCGATTTATTTTGATCAAGGCCAGCTCGGCTGGGAGCTGGTTTTCCATCGCGCGACGCTGGGCATCAGTTCGCTGGCCGACCTGACGCGGCAGATCTGCGAGGCGGCGGCGGCGGGCTTGTCCAGGCTGGGTGTTGATGCCCGGTACCGGCCGCGCAACGACATCGAGGTCTGCGGGCGCAAGATCAGCGGCACCGGTGGTTTTTTCGATGGCGACACGCTGTTTTATCAGGGCACGGTGCTCATCGACATGAATCCGGCGGACATGGTCGCGGCGCTCAAGGTGCCCGCAGCCAAGCTGGCAAAACGCACGCTCGATTCCGCTGCGCAACGCGTGGTTACGCTGCGCGAATTGCTGGGTGCCGCACCCGCCATTGAAACCGTGCAGGAAGCGCTGCTGGCGGGATTTGCCGAACGCCTGGGCATCGCGCCGGCCCGTGGTGTGATTACGGCTGAGGAAGAAACACTCGCTGCGCGCCTGCACGATGAGGAAATCGGCAGCGATGCCTTCGTCATGGAAATCGATGATCCGGACGCCGATGCCGGCCTGCTCTGTGGCAGCCACACCGGTGCCGGCGGCACGATCACGGCTTATCTGAAGCTTGATGGTGCGCACCATGCGCGCATCCGCGAAGTGCTGATCACCGGTGATTTTTTTGTCACGCCACCGCGCACCATCTTTGATCTCGAAGCGGCGCTGCGCAATGTGGCGGTGGTCGAGGCGGGCGACGTGATTGAAAGTTTTTTTGCGCAGGCGAAAACAGGGTTGCTGACGGTCACGCCTGCCGATTTCGGTGCGGCCTTCGAGGCGGCTCTGCAAAATAACTTATTAAAAACAAATGGTTAATGCGACCCCCCGGTGCTGATCCCCTGATGCGCGACTCACCATGAAACAAATTCACGTACTGCAACATACCTCCGCCGAGTATCTCGGGCTGATCGAAGATCATCTCGAAGGCCGCAACGTACGCTTCAAGTATTACCGGCCGTTCGCGGGCAAGGAGGCGTTGCCGCATCGGGACAGGATCAGCGAAGGCCTTATTTTGCTCGGCGGCGGGCCGTGGGGCAGCGCAGGTGTGCGCGACCTGCCCACGCTCAGGGAGGAAATCGCACTGGCGCATACCTGCCTGATGCGTGAATGGCCGGTGATCGGCATCGGCCTGGGCGCGCAGATACTGGCGCTGGCGGCGGGAGGCAGTACGCAAGCCACTGAATTTGCATTTGAAATTACTACAGCCAGGCGCACAACGGATGATGCCCTCGGCGGTTACCTGCCGGAGGAATTTCCGCTGGTGTTTTACATGCGCGACTGGCCGGTGCCGCCCGCCTACGCGACGATACTGGCGCGGGACGCCATGGAACGGCCCGCGGTCTGGCAAATCGGCCGTTCGGCAGTCGGTTTTGCCGGGCATCCCGGCATCAAACGCGCGATGATTGAAGACCTGATCATGGAATTCGAGGAATCACCGCCTGATGCTGCAACCCGTCTTGGCCGCCTGGCTGCGGTGCAGGGTCCGCTGGAAGATGCGCTGGTACCGATCATGGCGGGATTGATTCGGTTGACTGGCTGGATGGATACTGCATGACGAGCCGCAGCCTGGACTCAAAACAGGCGCGGTCTTGCTATTTTAGGAAAATCTAATATATAGTTAATCCATAAATCAGTCGTAACGATAATAATCAATATTCATCCTGCGCAATTGGTGAGGAGTCATGGCAAAAAAACTGGTGATCGTGATGGCCAATACCGACCCGCGCAACGGAGAGGAGCTTGGGGCGCCCATTTTCCAGGCTTCCGTTGCCGCTGCAATGGACTACGAAGTTGACGTGATTTGCACCGCCACCGCCGGCAGGCTCATGAAAAAGGGCGTTGCGGAAAAACTCTACGTCAAGGAAGGTTCGCCCAAAACCGTCTATGACTTCATCAAGGATGCGCACGAGGCCGGGGTGAAGTTCTACACCTGCTCGCCGAATCTTGACCTGTTCGACATGAAGGAGGGGGATCTCATCCCGGAATGCGCCGGCGTCGTCGGTGGCGCGCACCTCATCGAAACGGTGATGGAAGAGGACTGCAGGGTCCTGACGTACTGAAGCTTTATTGATCGGCAGCCATGTCCGCTACAACCACCCGCGTTCAGGAACACATCGGCGACCCTGTTTCCGACAAGCCGGAGGTCTCGCGTCCGCAGCTTGAGGAAATATTCAAGGATATCCAGGCCGACCTGCGTTATGACCATGAGCTTCATGGGTGCCTGAACTGCGGCATCTGTACGGCCACGTGTCCGGCGGCGCATTACTACGATTTCAGTCCGCGCGAGATCGTGCAGCTGTTGTGGACTGAAAATCTTGAAGGTATTTATGATGCGATGCAGGAAAAAATCTGGGCCTGCGCCCAGTGTTACACCTGTGCCGCTCGCTGCCCGTTCGGTAACTCTCCCGGCGGGCTGATCAT
>CAMBCD010000251.1 GCA_945863085.1 Bordetella parapertussis | reverse complement strand
ATGCCTCCAACCATTTGTGTTACCTGCTTGAAGACCACGGGCTGTGGTTCACCGGCGACCACGTGATGCAGGGGTCTACGGTGGTGATTTCGCCGCCCGACGGCGACATGCAGGCGTACCTGGATGCGCTCGAACGCCTGCTCACGCTGCCGGTCAGCCGCTTTGCGCCCGGTCACGGTTTTGTGATCGAAACACCGCAGGAGGAGGTGCGGCGGCTGGTGGCGCACCGGCTGAAGCGCGAAGAAAAGATTTTTACGGCACTGAAGGCCGCGGGACCTGCGACGCTGGAGGTTCTGGTGCGTCACGCCTATGACGATGTTCCGGAGCGCATCCACAATGTCGCGATGCGTTCGCTGCATGCACATCTGCTGCGGCTGGAGCGTAACGGGCGCGCCTTGCAAACCGCCGGACAGTGGCGTGCAAGATGATGGATGTGATTCGGATGGGGGCAATCCGGCGCTGGTTTGCAGCACACGACGGCCTGAATGCCGCGATCGCCATTTTCACACTTCTTCTGCTCGGCGCCGGCGGTTGCCCGTGAATTCGCCGAGCGCCTGCGGCGCAGGATTGCCGACATCACGGTGATGCATGAGGGCAACAACATCAAGGTCACAGCCAGCATTGGTGTCGCGGCCCTGCGCGCGACCGATGACGATGCGGATGCCGCACTGATGCGCGCCGATCGCGCGCTCTACGGCGCCAAGGAGGAGGGGCGGGACCGGGTCGAGGTCATCGCCACCGGGGATTAAAGGCCACCCGACAGATATATAAGTAAAGTATTTGTTATTTTTTGATATTTACCAGCCCGGTCGGCTGGCCTGCCGCAAACGCCGCGGCATTCGCAAACGCTTCCCCGAAGTACAACTCGTAGGTCTCGCGCTCCAGCCATGCGCTGTGCGCCGTGCACAAGGCATTGTCGAACTGCAGCAGCGGGTGGTTGCCGCCCAGCACGGGCTCTTTTTCGTAGACATCGACCACGGCGTAACCGGGTCGTCCCAGTTTCAGCGCGGCTTCCAGTGCGCCGGGTGCGATCAGTTCGGAGCGTGCGGTGTTGACCAGCAACGCCGAAGGTTTCATCTGCGCGAGATGGGCGGCGGTGACCACGCCGCGGGTCTCCTTCGACAGCCGCACCATCAGCGTCAGCACATCCGATTGTGCAAACAATTCATCCTGACTCGCTGCGGTGTCGTAACCCGCAGCGCGCGCCGCATTGAGCGAACCCTCGCGGCCCCATACCAGTACGCGCATGCCGAAGCTTGCACCCGTTGCCGCCACCAGCTTGCCGATGGTGCCGAGGCCGAATACACCGAGTGTTTTGCCTTTTAATCCGGTGCTGAAACGGTTGCGCCAGCCGCCGCTTTTCATCAATGCGGTTTCGCGCGGAATTTCGCGCAGGCTGCCGAGGATCATCGCCCAGGTTTGTTCGGCGACGGTGTATGGTGAGGCATGGCTGCCGGCGGCAACGGCGATGCCGCGTTCGCTGCAGGCATCGAGGTCGATGTGGTGGCAGCTGCGCCCGGTCTGGCTGAGCAGTTTCAGCTGTGGCAGTTGTTCGATGATGGCGCGCGTGAACTGCGTGCGTTCGCGGATCGGCACGATGATTTCGGCGTCACGCAGGTTTTTCACCAGTGTGACGGTGGGTGGTGCGGCATCCTTATAGATGCGTACATCATGGCCTGTCAGCAGTTGCATGCAGTCCAGTGAATGGACCAGGTCGTGGTAGTCGTCGGGGATGGCTATGATCATGGTCGCGGAGTGTAGCAAACCAGCTTGGGTTTGCCGGAGATGTGTCACAATCGCCCCCTGATTTTAACGGCAACAATAATGAGGGGCATGTTATGGAACTCGGATTAAAAGGCAAGGTAGCGGCAGTGACCGGCGGCACCGAAGGCATCGGCGAGGCCACCGTGCGGCGCCTGGTGGCGGAGGGTGTCAAGGTCGCGTTCTGCGCACGGCGCAAGGAGCTGATCGATGCCTTTGCCGCCGAACTGAAAAAGCAGGGTGGCGACGTGCTGGGTGTGGTGGCCGATGCGTCCAAGGAAGGTGACATGGAACGTTTTATCGAGGAAACGGCGAAACACTTCGGCCGGCTTGATATTGTTGTCAACAACGCCGGCGGCTCGGGCCAGATCGCATTCGACAAGGTCGAAGACAGCTTCTGGGGCCTCGACATCGAAATCAAGGTCATGGCGCAGGTGCGTACCGCGCGCGCCGCGATCCCGCACATGAAAAAAGTCGGCGGCGGCCGCATCATCAGCCTCAACATGGTCGGCGCCAAACAACCCGGTGCCGCGATGTTCCCGACCACCGTCAGCCGCGCCGCGGGCCTGGCGCTGTCCAAGGGCCTGTCGAAAGAACTGGCTGCCGACAACATCCTGGTCAACGTCGTTGCCGTCGGCAAGATCAAGTCGAAGCAGCAGGAGCGTGGGGCAGAGCGCAACAAAAAAACCGTCGAACAGCATTATGCGGATACCGGCAAGACCGTGCCGATGAAACGCATGGGTGAATCGGCGGAGGTTGCCAACGTGATTGCCTTCCTCGCCTCCGATGCCGCCAGTTATGTCACGGGTTGCTGCATCAACGTCGATGGCGGCCTGTCCGGCGTGTTGTAATACATTTAGATATGCGGCGATTCGGATTCGCCGAGCTCCGCATCCGTCATTCCGGCGAAAGCCGGAATCCAGGGATTTTGCAACGCTTTACTGGATTCCGGCTCCCGCTCCGCTTGGCCGGAATGACGATTTCTCCGAAAGTCTGTAGTTGAGTTCTTCCCATCTTCTTCGCGGCAAACTCGCCGCCTGGTGTTACGTCGCGGTGGTCATCCTGGTCGTGGCTGCAGTCTGGCTGCCCGGTTATCCCGCCTGGATCACCGGCGTCATGGCATGGGCCGCCTGCCTGCTGTTGCTGCCGCGTTTGCCGCGTCACCAGTTGACGATGGTGCTGGTGCTGGCGGGGATCGGAGCACTGGGCATCATCTTCGGCATGGCGCGCGGCAGTGATGACTTGATTCGCATGGCGCTGACGCAGAACGTGCCGCTGGCCGGCATGCTGATCGCGGTGTCCTTCCTGCAATTGATTGCCGTCAGGGAGGGCAGCGATGCCGAACCGCTGGAAAAGGGACGCGGCGCGCTGTTCAAGACCATGATCGGCGTCCACCTTTTCGGCGCAGTGATCAATTATTCCGCGGTGGCGATTTTTGCCGATCGCCTGAGCGCGCGGAGCAAGCTGACCATGGAACAGGCGATGGGCCTGTCGCAGCCTTTCATCGTCGGCTCGGTATGGTCGCCGTTTTACGGCGCGATGGCGGCGGCGCTGACCGTCGCACCCGAAGCCAGCCTGACCAAACTGATCCTGTGGGGATTGCCCGTGGCTGCCGCCGGCATCGCGGTGACCTGGTTCACGCTGACATCAAAGCAGCATGGCAGGGCGGAGAACTTCGTCGGTTATCCGCTGCATCTCGAAGCGTTATGGGTGCCGGCCGTTCTCGCCATCGGCGTGCTTGCGCTGCACGAATGGCAGCCGCAGTGGTCGGTGCTGGCGATCATTTCGGCAATGGCCGCACTGGTCACGGTGCTGACGCTGCTGGTGCGCAATGGTGCAAAAGCGGGGACCACGCTGCTGCGCCATGTCCACACCCGCCTGCCCGGCATGAACGGCGAATTGACGCTGTTCCTCGCCGCCGGCATATTGTCGGCGGGCATGAACGGCACCATCGACGCGCTGGACCTCGGCCTGCCGTTTGCGCAGTTCGGCGCCTTCGAGGCGAGCATCGTGCTGGTGGTGATGAACGTCTGTGCCTGGATCGGCCTGCACCCGATCATTCTTGTATCGGTGCTCGGGCCCTGGCTGTTGCCGCTGCAGCCCGACCAGACGCTGCTGGCGATGGCCTTCCTGATGAGCTGGGGTGTGGGACTGGCGGCCTGCCCGATGTCGAACACCATGCTGGGGATGGCGGGGCGTTATGGACTGCCGTTCGGCAAACTGCTGGCGCTGAACCGGCGTTACAGCATCAAAATGACGGCGGTGGGGGTTGCCGTGCTGTATGTATATGCGGCGGTGAAAGGGATATCTTAACCCTTCACGCTGGACGGCAGCAGCGTGAAGTCACTGGTTTGCGGCAGTGACTTCATCGCTTTATGCAAATCCTCCGGCGGTGCGATCAGCTTGCGCGTTGCCAGGTCCAGCCAGCCTCCCGCACTCGTCACCCTTGCACAGAGTGTTCCGTCCGGACGCAGGATTTCGTTGCGTAGCAGGAAACGGCTGCCGTCTTCGGAGTGGCCGGCGATCGCCAGGGTGACCGTGATTTCCTGCAGCAGGCCGACTTCCTTGCGGTATTCCACTTCATCCTTCATCACCACCGGGCCCAGCCGGAGGCGCGAGAACTCCGCGACCGGAAAACCGTTCTCGGCGAAAAACATCATGCGCACGTCGGCTGCCTTGTCGAGAAAGGCGGTGTTTTTCATGTGGGCGTTGAAGTCCATGTCGGCCCAGCTGGCGAAAAGGGTTTTTGAATACATGTGAGGTCTCGCCCCTGTAATTTCAAACTTTCAAGTATCCAGCATGTCCCATTCGTCGCCAAGAACCCATCGGATTGCGGATAACTTGCCGTTAATCATGCCC
>CAMBCD010000250.1 GCA_945863085.1 Bordetella parapertussis | reverse complement strand
CGCAGAAACCCTGAAGCAGGCAGCGCTTATTTCAGACGAGCAGCCACGGCTTCCGCCGCGCGTCTGGCATCCGTCATCGCATCATCCAGGCTGCCGCCGCAGCCGCTGCGCACCGCGCCGACCGCCCACAGGCCGCTGACGGAGGTTTCTAGCGCGTCGCTGGTGCTGACAAAACCATTGGCATCACGTTTGACATCCGCCGGCAGAAAATCACTGTTCGGTTTCAGCCCAATGTAGGCGAATACGCCGGCACAGGGAATCTCCTCGCTGGCTGCGCCATTCTTGATGCGCAGCTTCTCCACCATCTGTCCGCCGAGCACGGCTTCGACGGTGGTGCCGAAACGGGTTTCGATCTTGTCGTTGCCCTGGATCTGGTCGATGAAACGCTGCTGCGCGCTGAACGAAGTGCCGCGATGGAGGATGTAGACCTTGCCGCAGTAATGGCTCAGCACCTGCGCTTCCTGCAGTGCGGAGTCGCCGCCGCCGATCACGGCCACGGTTTCGTTCTGGAACATCGGACCGTCGCAGTCGGCGCATTTCGATACGCCACGACCTTCGAATTCGGTCTCGCCGGGCACGCCCAGCAGTTTCAGGCTGGCGCCGCTGGCGATGATGACCTGGCGCGCGCGGTAGCTGCCGCCGCCGGAAGTGACATTAAAACCACCATCGGCGGCGGCGAGGCCGGTGACCGGCTCCTGGATGCTGGTGACTCCGGCGTCGGCATTGGCCTGGGTCATTTCAGCGGCGAAAGCGGCGCCACCGGCTTCGCCACCGGGCGGTGCAGGATCGAGTTCATTCACATTGAGCACGAGGCCGCCGAAGATCTGCTGCTCGAAAGTGGCGGCGCTGAGGCCCTGTTTGGCGAGCGCGTTGGCTGTGGTGAGTCCGGCAATGCCTTCGCCGATTACGATGACGTCAAATGCGGTAGTGGACATACGGCTCTTTCTCTTTCAATAACGTTTGTTGCGGAAAGGGGGGCGTTGCGGTGTTTTTTGTGTCGCGGGTTTCTGCTGCTGGGGTTTTGCCGTGGTGCCGGGCGCGGGCGGGGGAGCGGGCTCGGCGGCGCCGAGGATGGGTGCAAAATCCTTGCGCATCTTGCGCGCGTCGCCGACACGCTGGGTGATGGTGAGTCCGTCCAGCGTCTCGAGGATTTCGATGGCCAGCGTGCGGCCGATGCCGATGGCGTCGCGATACTGCGCAGCCGCGAACAGGCCGTTGGCCTGTTTTGCATGAACGGCCTGCGCGGTTGCAGCCAGCACGGCCATCGTGGTTTTCAGATAAAAACGCTCGGCGCCGTCCGTGTACAGGTTGCCGGCTTTCATCTGGCGATAGAGAAAATCCTTGAGGATGGCGTCCTTCAGTTTCAGTTGCGGTGCAAGTTCTTTCAACGGCGGCGGATTGAATCCGGCCGCGGTCAGCACCGGCTGCACGGTCTCCCACAGTTTGACGTCGGCGCTGTTGGCTGTGGTGTCATGCCCGGGGTTGCGTACCAGCGAGCTGTGGATTTCGATCCTGCGCTGGTCGGCGAGCAGGCGCAGCACATGGCCGAAGGCATCGGCATCCAGTTCCGGCGCCAGTGCGGCGTGTAGGGTTTCGATTTCCATGCCCGGCGCCTGCGGTTGCGCCTGGTGGAAGGCCAGCACCTGTCTGGCCGCGGCCTCCTGCAGCGAGGCCAGGCGTGTTTGTGTGACTGCGTTGCGGTGTTCCTTGCCCAGCGGCACGAGGCCGGCTTTGGCGTAAGCGGCGGTGGCGATGTCGGGCAGCAGGTTGAAAATCGCCGTGAAGTGGGTGAGGTCGATCGGCCGCTTGTCGTTGGCTGCCAGTGCAGCCAAGGCCGTGACGTGATCGGCGGATTCCAGCGCAGCGAGCGTGGCGTCGCGCGCCTTGCTGCGCCGTACCGCCGGTGGCAGCGGATCAATGATGGTGCCGCCGCCGATGGTGCGGGCTGACGACTGGTCGCGCAGGATGAAGCGGTCGCCATGCAGTGCTGACACCGGTTCATCCAGCACCAGTTGCGCGATGCCGCCTGTCCCCGGCGCCAATCCTTCGCCGCGGCGCAGCGACACGCGCGCGGTGACGTCGGCCGTAGCGAGGTGCAGATGCACGGGGGTCCAGTGTTTCAGTGCGCGGGTTTCGGCGGTCAACACGCTCAGGCGCACATCGAGTTTGCGCGTCGGGCGATGGATGGCCGCAGCCATGACCCAGTCGCCGCGGCGCACCGAGTCGACATCGGCACCGGTCAGGTTCAGCGCGCAGCGTTCGCCGGCACGCGCCCGTTCCGCGGCCTTGCCGTGGATCTGGATGCCGCGCACACGCACTTCAGTGCCGGCCGGTGAAATGACCAGCTTGTCGCCGGTGCTGACGGTGCCGTTGAATACCGTGCCGGTAACGACGGTGCCGCTGCCGGCAATGCTGAAGGCGCGGTCGATGGCGTAACGCAGGTGCTGGCCCTCGGCGCTGCGCAGGCTTTTGGCGGTGGCCTCGCGCAGCAGCAGCGCTTTTAATTCGGCCATGCCGGCGCCGCTGACCGCGGACACCGGGTGGATGGCTGCGCCTGACAGATTTGTATTCGCCAGCAGCGCGCGCACCTGCCCGCTGACTTCGGCGATGCGTGCGGCATCGACACGGTCGGCCTTGGTGATGATCGCGGCGCCGCGGCGGATGTGTAGCAGGTCGAGGATCTGCAGGTGTTCGATGGTCTGCGGCATCACGCCGTCGTCGGCGGCGACGATCAGCAGCGCGAAATCGATGCCCGACACGCCGGCCAGCATGTTGCGGATAAAACGTTCATGGCCCGGCACATCGACAAAACCGATCAGCCCACCGTCGTCCAGCGGCAGGTAGGCGAAGCCGAGGTCGATCGAAATGCCGCGCGCTTTTTCTTCGGGCAGGCGGTCGGTATCGGTGCCGGTCAAGGTTTTGACCAGCAGGGTTTTTCCGTGATCGATGTGGCCTGCAGTCGCTACTATCATTTTTTGAGGTTCAGTTTCTGCAACTGTGCGACGAACTCGTCTTCATGATCCAGGCAGCGCAGGTCGAGGACGAAGGCGCCGTCCTTGATGTGACCGATCACCGGCACCGGCAGCGAGCGGAAAGCGGCGGCAAGTTTGCCGACGTTGCCTTTTTGATCCGAAGGCGTCATCGCCAGGCCGCTGCTGGGCAGCGCATCCACCGGCAGCGCGCCGCTGCCGATCTGGCTTTTGCAGGCGGTAATTTCGACGCGCCAGACTTCGCCCAGTGCTGCAGCGACCCGCGGTAACACGCGCACAGCCTGCGCGGCAATGTCCTCCGCCTTGCGCGTCAGCAGTTGCAGCGCAGGCAGTTCTTCATGCAGCCGTTCCGGGTGCAGGTACAGCCGCAGCACGGCATCGAGCGCGGTCAGCGTCAGTTTGTCGAGGCGCAATGCGCGTTTCATCGGATTTTTTGCGATGCGCGCCATCAGGTCGCGGCGCCCCACCAGCAGTCCGGCCTGGGGTCCGCCGAGCAGTTTGTCGCCGCTGAAAGTGACGATATCGGCGCCATGGGCCAGGGTTTCGCGCGGCGTCGGTTCGTGCGGCAGACCGTAGTGTTCGAGGTCGATCAGTGTGCCGGCACCGAGATCGACGATGAACGGCAGCGCGTGTTCATGCGCGAGTTTTGCGAGATCGGTTTCCGGCACCGTGGCGGTGAAGCCCTGCACCACGTAATTGCTGGTGTGCACTTTCATGATCGCCGCGGTGCGCGGCGTGATGGCTTCAGCAAAGTCTTTCAGGTGGGTGCGGTTGGTGGTGCCGACTTCCACCAGTTTGACGCCGGCGCGCGCCATGATGTCGGGGATGCGGAATGCTCCGCCGATTTCGATCAGTTCGCCGCGCGACACCAGCACTTCGCGCTTCAGCGCCAGCGTGTTCAGCGCGAGATAGACCGCGGCGGCATTGTTGTTGACGGCGACGGCCTTCTCTCCGCCGGTCAGTTGTTTCAGCCAGCGTTCGACATGGCTGTCGCGTTCTCCGCGGCCACCGGTGGCCAGTTCGAATTCAAGGTTGACCGGGCGGGTCATCGCGGCCATGACCGCTTCGGCTGCGGACTTCGGCATCACTGCGCGGCCGAGGTTGGTGTGCAGCACGGTGCCGGTGAGGTTGAATACCGGTTTCAGCGAAGGTGCCGCGCCCTGTTGCAGGGCATTGCTGCAGGACTGCAGGAACCGTTGTTCGTCCCAGGCGGCGTCGGGTTGTGCCAGTCGCTCGCGCTCGGTGTCGAGCGCGCGGCGCAGGATTTCGGTTACGCGGCTGCGACCGTGCGCGGTGATGAGTTCCACGACCGCGGCACTGCCGAGCAGGCGATCCAGCGAGGGCAACGCGCGACGCGCGGCGGCGGCAGGATTCACCATGGCGGCGGGGCCGGATGGCGGCGGGCAGAGGTCATGCGCGGGAGTTCCTCGGAGCCGGGGGAAGCCGGGGGAAAAGACGAAGGCGCAGTTTATCGTAACTGTGCGGACGCGTGCTATGTTGGCTACCCGCACCCTGCAGCAATCAACCGTCACGGGGGATGCCGGGATTTGGCGGGAATGGCATGTTTCTTGCATTTCTTTTTTTGCGCCTCTCTTTTCCGGGTTTCTTGATCTGGTATCCTGAATTTAGCTTGGGTTCGGCGTTGCG
>CAMBCD010000249.1 GCA_945863085.1 Bordetella parapertussis | reverse complement strand
GCGCAGAAGCGGGCTTCTGAAATATCCGAGCAGATACGGGAAATGGCCGCACAACGCCACGACGGGATGGTGCCTGGAATGTAATGATTTTCAGACGGCAGCCGCGCAAAGACGTGGCGTCAAACTTCAGTCCAACAAAGGAGGGTGTGATGGTAAGACAGTGCTGTTGTATGGCAGTTTGTCTGGCGGAGCTTTTGTCGGGTGTTGCACACGCTGCAGAGAACAGCTATCCGTCCCGTCCTGTACGCATGGTAGTGCCGTTCGCTCCAGGCGGTGCCGGAGACTTCATGGCGCGCATCATCCAGCCGAAACTGGCCGGTGTGCTGGGGCAACAGGTGGTCGTGGACAACCGCCCGGGCGCGGCTGGAAGCATCGGCGTCAAGTTGGCGAGCGAAGCAACTCCGGACGGCTACACGGTGCTTCTGGGGAATGTCGGTGCGATGTCAATCAATCCGTCATTCGCGCGGTTTGCAACGGTCGATGTGTTTCGCGAATTCAGGGGTATTTCACAAGTCGTGGACGTGCCCGGGGCCTTGGTTGTGCATCCCTCCGTGGCGGCACGCTCGGTCAGTGAGTTGGTGACGTTGCTGAAGGCCAAACCCGGCCAGCTCAACTACGGGTCATCAGGGGGCAGCAGTGCAAATCGCCTGGTGATGGAGCTTTTTCTGACATCCACGGGAACACGCATGGTGCATGTGCCGTACAAGGGCGGTGCTGGACAGGTCATGACCGGGCTGCTGGGAAACGAGGTGCAGGCCAGCTTCTCGACAGCCTTCAGCGTGGTGAATCATGTGCGTGCGGGCCGGATCAATATCCTGGGTGTGGTGGCGCCAAAGCGCATACCTGAATTTTCCAACGTGCCGACGATGCTTGAGCAGGGGCAATCCGGACTGACAGATGGATCGTGGCAGGGGATTTTTGTGAGTAAAAAAACGCAAGATGCTGTCGCAAATAAATTGTTCTCGGCGGTTACGAACGCAATGAAGGATCCGGAAAGCGTTCAGCGTGTGCAGAAGGGCGGGGCGACAGTGGTCCTTAGTCAATCATCGCAAGAGTTTGAAAAACTCTGGCGTGAAGAGCATGCCCGTTATCAGAAAGTGATCAGGGAGGCCGGTATCAAGAGCGAATAGGGCGCTCGCATCGACTTTTCTCAAAAGCACGTATCGGCATGGAGGCAGAATGATGCAACAGGGTCAGGTTAGCGGAGAGCGTGTGTCAAAGGATGGGAAATCCCTGAGGGCGGGGGCGCGTGCGAAATTTGACGAACAGGGGTTTCTGTCGCCGGTTCCGTCCATAGGGCGGGATCGGGCGGTCGCATTGCGGCACGAAATTGAGCGTGTCGAACAGCGCAATGGTGGCGCATTGCCAAGAGAATATTTGCTCAAGCCGCATCTGTTGTTTCCGTGGCTGGATGCCGTGATTCGTGATCCCTGCATTCTGGATCCCGTGGAAGACATCATAGGCCCGGACATTCTGTGCTGGTCCTCGCGCCTGTTCATCAAGAATCCGAACGACGGCGGCATCCTCGCCTGGCATCAGGACCTCACTTATTGGGGCCTTGATGTCTCGCAGACAGTGGTTACGGCATGGGTGGCCTTGTCTCCGGCCCCGCGCGAGTCGGGCGTCACCAAGGTGGTGCCGGGAACGCACCGCAAACTGGTGCGCCATCAGGAAGGCAAAAAAAGCAGCATGCTCCAGCGCGGGCAGGAAATCGCGGTGGATGTCAATGAGGGCGATGCCGTGTACATGGAGCTCGCGACAGGCGACATGTCCCTGCATCACGGGCTTATCTTCCACGCTTCTGACGAAAATCTGGGCAATGACCGTCGCATCGGCTTCGCCATTCGCTACATTCCGCCGAGCCTGAAACCGTTGCCGGGATTGCCCCGGGATCATGTGACGGTGGTGCGCGGCGCGGACACTTTTGGATATTACGATCATGAGGTGGCGCCGCAGTCAGAGTTGTCTGCGGAAGCCCTGGCGCATCACCGGATGGTCGGCGAGCGCTACAAGGAAATCCATGATTTGAGCGCGACCAGGCATGCGGCATTGATAAAAGACTGAAAAATTCATCAGAGGAGGAAATGACCATGACATCGAAGGCAATGCTGGGTGCGGGCGTAGTCCTGATTTCGGCGATGGTGCTGCCCGCGCAGGGGCAGGAATGGAGTCCGGGGAAGCATGTGGAACTGATCGTGCCGGCGACTGCGGGAGGATCTCTGGATTTCAGCGCCCGCGCTGTGGAGCGCATCTGGAGTGCATTGAAGCTAGTGCCGAGTTCTTCAGTCGTTAACAAATCCGGCGGCGGCCATGCCGTGGCTTACAGCTATCTCGCGCAGCGCACGGGTGACCCGCATGTTGTCAGTATTACTTCGCCCACGCTGGTGACCGGACAGATTACCGGTCGTTTGCCTGCGGGGCATCACGAGTTGACACCCCTGGCAACACTGACAACTGAATATATTGCATTTGCGGTGAAGGCAGGCTCGTCAATCAAGACGGGCGCGCAACTGATCGAGATGCTCAAGGAAAAGCCGGATTCCGTAACGGTTGCGCTGGGAAATGCGCTGGGTAGTACTACGCATATTGCGTTGGGGTTGCCTTTGCAGTCGGCTGGCGTTGATGTAAGCAAGGTGAAGCTGGTTGCTTTTAACTCATCAAGTGAGGCATTGACGGCGCTGATGGGCGGGCACGTGGATGTGGCTGTCGCCAGCACCGTAAGCGTGGGGCGGCAGGCGCAGCAGGGCGCAGTCACGCCGATTGCTGTCAGTGCGGCCAAACGGCTGGGTGGCGTCTATGCCAATGTGCCCACTTGGATGGAGCTCGGGCGGCGTGGCGTATTCGAGAACTGGCGCGGCATGATCGGGGCGAAAGAGCTAACGCCGGCACAGACCTCATATTGGGGAAACGTATTCAAACAGATATCGGAAAGCGAGGAATTTGTCGAGGTCGCTAAGAAAGGCCAACTTGAAATCAGATACCGCAGCCCGGCGGAAATGCGCAAATTTCTTGACGAGCAACAGGCGGAATTGGGCAAGGTGATGCGGTACTTGAAGATCGTCAAGGAATAGGCGTATTAACACGGTTTCCCGCTTATCCTGCTGCTTTTTTGCTTTGCAAAATCAACTGACGAAGAAGTTACCGGAAAAAGGGGCCAAGCGCCTCTTTTTCTTTTGTGCGCGGTTACTCCGACTCATTTATCCGGCGCGTCCAATTTCCGCATGGGCCTGCTTCGTGCGGCGCATCGCTCGTCTCGCAGCAGGAAGTCGTGGCTGTATGAATGCGCTACGGCGCTGAGACCCGCCGCTTTTCAATACAAAACCCCGTTCCTCTGGAGGCAAGTGCCGCCACCGCGGCAAACGGCAGGGATGTTAACAGTGGATAGAAAGTTTTTTCCGGATCGTAGAGCAATACCATCAGGACGCCGAATGCGATTGCCGAGAAAAACACCAGCCATGTTCGGAGACGTCCGTCGCCGGCAAAGAGGAAGCAACCCAAGACACCGCACAGGGCATCCGCGGTAAAAGCAACGGTCAACCGGTGGATGCCCTGGATGTCGAACCGGACCAGAGTCTGATTCACCAAGGCGAGTGCTGCGCCGAATAACGCGACCATGGCGGCGAATGCCAAGCCGTTTCTCAGGAAAAGCAGGGCGCGTTTCCTGGATACACTGGCTTCAGTCATGGGTTGATCGCCGGAGACGTTATTAAGCCATAGTTTTTATTTAATTATTTTTATAACGACACAGGACACGCAACTCAATCCGCCAGCACTTTCACCCCAAACTCTTCCACTCCGCAGATCGCCGTGCGGTGCATCAGCCGCCGTTGCGGCAGCGCGTAGTCGCCGACCGCCATGTGCTGCGTCGAGTAGTTGTCCCACATGATGATGTCGCCAGCCTGCCATTTGTGGGTGTAGACGGCGTCGTCGCGGGTGATGTGTTCGTGAAGGCGCTTGAGTATCGGTGCTGAATCTTCTTCGCTCATGCCTTCGAAGCCGAAGGTGTAGGTCTTGTTGACGTAGATGCATTTGCGCCCGGTTTCCGGATGCGTGATCACGGCATCGTGCGAGATGTCGGGCGTGGCGGCCTTTTGTGCGGCGGTGAGCGGCGGGCGGGCGTGGTCCCTGGCGCGCTGTTGCTGTTTGCGTTCCTGGGCGCGGTGGTAGCGGAAAACGCCGCGCTGCTGATCGAGCCAGTCGCGGGTCTTGGTGTCCAGCGTGTCATAGGCATGGGCGGTGCTGGCAAAGCAGGTGTCGCCGAGCACCTTGCCGTCCTTGGTCGGGACTTCAATGGCGTGGAGGAAGGCGTAACGCGCCGGCTTGCGCATGAAGCAGAGGTCGGTGTGCCAGTCGTCGCCGGCGTAGGCGGAGCCGATCGAGCGTTCGCCGTCCTTGACGTTGGAAATCAGGTGGATCTGCGGGTAGCCGGGCAGCGCGTATTCCTGGCGCACATGTTTGTCCGGGGTGCCGAAACGCGCGGTGAAGGCGATCTGCCGTTCCGGCGTCAGCGACTGGCCGCGGAAATAGATCATGCCGTTGCTGTCGAACAGCTTCTTGATCGCGGCGAAGGTGGCGTCGTCCAGGTCGCGCGACAGGTCGATGCCGCGCACTTCCGCGCCGACGGGTTTGCCGCTGCTGCGGACGTCGAGTTTGGTGCCTTG
>CAMBCD010000248.1 GCA_945863085.1 Bordetella parapertussis | reverse complement strand
CAGCGGCCGTCGTCATGCTGTTTGGTGTTATGCACGGTCATGTGCTGCCATTGCGCATCCGTGAGCGGGCCGAAGGGCGCGGATACGGTGCGCACGTATTGTTCGATTTCGGCATAGGTATTAAAACGCGGATCCATGCCGGCATATTTGCCGATGCGTGCCATGGATTCTTTCGGCACCACGGTGCCGATGTCGTTCAGCACCAGGCGCTGGAGGGGTGTGTCGGGTCGCGCTGCGAGCAACATGCCGAGCATGCCGCCCATGGAGGTGCCGACCCAGTAAATGGTATTGCTGCCGGTGGCGGTGACACGCGCGATCAATGCCGTCATGTCGGCCATGTACTGCGGGTAACTGTAATCGTCGGGGTTGGCCAGCCAGCTGCTTTTGCCGCGGCCGGCAATGCTGACACTGATCACGCGCAGGTCGTTCTGCAGTGCTGCGGCCAGTGCATCGAAATCACGGCAGTTGCGGGTCAGGCCGTGTACGCAGATCACCACGCGCGGATTCGCTACGTCGCCCCATTCGGTGTAATGCAGTTGGTGGAAGCCGCGGCTGTCCAAGCCTTTGATGTACTGTTCTTTCATCATAAGTATTTGATTTTATTGTATTATTTTATGCCGAATAGAAGCAGGCTGCCGATGCCGGTGGTGATCATGACAGCCAGATGGAACAGGCTCCACAGCCGGTAGCGCCGGCCCAGCGTATCAGGCATTTCGTTGGCGAGCAGAAACAGGCGTTTGTCGCGCGGCTGGCGCAGGAGGTGCACACCTTCGACCTTGTGGTTCATTTGTGCGGCGTGCTGTTTGCGGATTTCGCGCGCCGCCTGCAGGCGCGCCAGCTCCCATTCCCTCATGTCGATGAGGCCGTCGCGGTTCAGGTCGAAACGCTCTTTCAGCGTAGTCTGGTCGCGTTTCCAGTCGTCAATCAGCAGCCGGATTTCCTCCCGCTCTTCGGCTGGACCGGCGACGTTGCCGCTGTGGGTGACGAATTCGCCCAGCGCGTAGATTACCGTAGACGGCAATACCAGCCATTCGTTGTAGCGGTAGCGGTCCTCGCGCCAGGATTTGTGTTCGCTGGTGACGACTTCCGCGCCTTCCGGGGAGATCACGCACTGGCCGGTGTCGTCGACCAGCAGGAAATGGTCGACGCTGCTGCGTTGTTCAATGGTTTCCCATTTGTTGTCGGATTTTTCCTCTTCGATCTGGTAGTGATACCAGCAGCAGGGCGTGCTGCTCAGTCTGCTCAGCACCGGCTGGCCGTCGATCAGTTCGCCGCGGCCGACCAGTTCAACATAACCCTGGGCTGCGGAAGCGATCCTGGATGTCGGCAGGTCGTGGATCTGGCGGTAACGGCGGTAATTGCCGAGCCAGGCAAAAAAACTGACGCCGCACATGGCCAGCAGCGCCCACGGCCATGACGCGGGTGTTTCTGTTTTGACGGCGATGACGATGATGATGAAATGCGCCGCGCCCGAGAGCCACCACGGGCCGTGCGTACGGGTTTTACCGAACATGCTGCGCGACGAAGCGGGTCAGTGCAACAGCTCAGGAGCCGAACAGCTGCTTGACGTCGATGTCCTTTTTTTCTTCCTCGGTGAACTCCAGCAGCTGCGCTTCCTTGAAATTGAGCAGACGCGCAATAATCACGTCCGGGAACTGTTCGATGCGCACGTTGTTGACGTTGACCGACTCGTTGTAGAACTCGCGGCGGTCGGCAATGGCGTTTTCGAGGCTGGAACTGCGCGTCTGCAACTGCTGGAAAGTCTGGTTGGCTTTCAGGTCAGGGTAGGACTCGGCCAGCGCAAACAGGCTGCCCAGTGCCGCACGCAAGCCGCCTTCGGCCTGACCCAGCGCGGGGACGTTCTGCGCCTCGCGCGCGGTGAACACCTTGGAGCGCGCCTCGATCACGCGGGTCAGCGTGTCCTGCTCGAATTTCATGTACTGCTTGCAGGTCTCGACCAGCTTGGGCAGTTCGTCGTGGCGCTGTTTCAGCAGCACATCGATGTTGGCCCAGGCCTTGGTGACGTTGTGCTTGATCTGGACCAGGCTGTTGTAGATCGTTACGCCGTAGACGGCGATGACGATCAGGATGCCTAGTGTGATGATGGTTCCTATGCCCATATTGTTCTCCCTGTGCTGCTGTTGTGGAAGGGCATTAGTATGCCAGCGTCGCACCAATTTGCGGGCGAGGCCGGTTACGGAATCTCCCCGCGGGCGTGGCTGCCGGCCGTAAACTGGAACCGGTTTCCGGCTTTCTTGGCGTTGTACATAGCGATATCGGCCATTTTGACCAGTTGCTCCGCTTCCCCGGCATCAGCGGGAAAGACGGCGATGCCGATGCTGACGCCGATGTGCGCGGGCCGGTCGATGCCTTGCAGGTGAAAAGGTGCGGCAAGCATGTCGATGATTTTTTCCGCGACCAGCCCGGTATCGCCGCGACCGGTGATCTGGGGCAGTATCACCGCAAATTCGTCCCCGCCGAGCCGCGCCACCGTGTCGGATTCGCGGACGGCGTGTTTCAGCCGTGATGCCGTCAGTTTCAGCAGTTCATCACCCCGGTCGTGCCCCAGAGTGTCGTTGACCGCCTTGAAGCCGTCGAGGTCGAGGTAGCACAGCGCAAGTTCGCGCTTTTCCCGCCGCGCCATGCTGATCGACTGGTGCAGGCGGTCGTTGAACAGCACCCGGTTTGGCAGGCCGGTCAGATTGTCGAAGTGCGCCATGTGATGGATTCGTGCTTCGGCGATTTTGCGTTCCGTGATGTCGCGGAAAACCCCGACGAATTGCCGTTGTCTGCCCAGTTTGATCTCGGCGACATTGAGTTCAACCGGGAACAGCGAGCCATTCCTGTGCTGGGCGATGACTTCCCGCGGGCTTCCGATGATGCGTTTTTGTCCGGTGTGCATATAGTGCGCGATATAGTTGTCATGCGCGGTGGCATGCGGTTCCGGCATGAGCACCCTTACATTCTTGCCGATGACTTCGGATTCGGTGTAACCGAACAATCGTTCGGCGGCAGGATTGAACGACTGGATGATGCAGTGCCCGTCTATGGTGACGATGCTCTCGGCGGCCGCGCTGGTGATGGCATGGGCGCGGGCTGCTTCGCCAAGCAGTGTTTCATTGAGCGGACGCATAAACAGGCGCCACACCAGAATGAAGGCGGCTGCGGTGATCAGGACGGCATCCGCGGTCGCGACCAGCCATGACGGAGTGGCGGGTGGCAGCAATCCGTCAAGTGCCATAATCATCAGCAATTCGATGATGAAAATGAGCGCCAAAAAAATGCCGCAAGCATGGATCGGCGAGCGTTTTGTTGTCATCGTTCTGTTTTTACTGATGATTCCGGGGTGGTCAATTTTAATCTTCGACGAACGAGGTGATGCGTGGAAATGGGCCGGGAACCGGCATCAACTCGTGGTTTTGAGGTCGTCTACCACCGGTATTGCACGGTATAACGTACCACGGCTTCTTCTCCCGCGGGAATCTTCGCCGGGAAGGTCACCGTCCGCGCATCGTCCTTGCGGTAGTCGTGGCTCTTGTTCGTGATATTCCAGTTGGTCCAGCGGTAGAGGTTTTCCCTGACCATCACCGTGACCGTTTCCTTTTTCTGGTTGCGCACCTTGACTTCAATGTCCTCGGTCATGGTTTTGCGTGAGCTGTCGACGCTGAAGTTGACCTGGCGGCGTTCGCCGACGACGTCGAAGGCGGAGCCGAGTTTGATCAGCAGCTGTTCGTTGCGCGCAGTGTGGTCGATGACGTCTTCGCCGATGAATTCCAGGGTTTTGTCGGATTCGTCGAGTTTTGACACGCGGATGCGGCCCGCGGGCAGGGGCATGCCCATGTTCTGTTCCTTGGCGTTTTTGAACCCCAGATAGACATCGACCTTCTTGTTGCTCTGCACGCCGTAGGTGCGGTCGGTGGCGGGGCTGCCGTAGGGGCGGGCGCCGGCGGCGCCGTAGTAGACCAGGTTTTTTTCACAGGGCACGGCGCGGGCTGTCGGGAACAGTTCGATCTGTTTGGTCGAGTTGTCGGGCAGCGTGGTCGGGCGGCCCAGGGTGTAGAGGTGGTATTCGAAAAATTCCTTTTCCTCGAAACCCTTGGCGCTCATTTCGCTGGCCATGGCGCGTTGCGCGACCGGTGCGGCGTAAACCCGGCCCTGCGGCTGCGCGCGCTGCACGTCGCCGGCAACGAGTTTCAGTTTGGCGTCGGGATAACTGGCGCCGGACTGGTTGACGATGCTGACCCAGGCGGCGACGTCGAGTTTGCAGCTGTTGGCATTCGCGCCTTCCTGGTAGGTGAGGTTGTAGTCGGTCCACCAGGTGATGCCGGTGGTCTGGTACGACACCTGTGCGGTGTGCGTGCCGGCACGGTTGGCGTTGACGTCCCATACCAGTGTCGGACGGGTGATCAGGCCGCCGGGCAGTTCGGGCAGGCGCACGCCCGCGTTGTGGGGCAGGGTCTGGATGCTGCCGTCGTCGCGTTTCAGCACCAGACCGCCGCTGGTCGACAGCAGCATGCCGTCAAAGGATTCGACACCACTGCCGCGCACCTGGTCGACGCTGATGCGGCGGTCGACGTATTTGCCCAGCAGTTTCTGCGTGTTGACCAGGTCGAACTGGAAATTCTGTTCGATGACGCTGGTGCCTGCCGGGTCGGTCAGTGATCG
>CAMBCD010000247.1 GCA_945863085.1 Bordetella parapertussis | reverse complement strand
CATGCAGTTCGCGGTAGCTGTAGGTTTTTTCGCTGTCGGTTTCAGTGGAAATGTAGACCAGCGCCGGCTGGTCGCCGCGCGTCGCCAGATGGCGGTCCACCGCGTTGTGGCAAAGATTGGTCTGGCCGTCGACAAACCAGCGTGCAAACGGCGGCCGGCTGTAATCAAGCGCCCGGTCGAAACGCCGGTGCCAGTGGATACGCCGCGCCTCTTCGGTCCAGAACGATTCGCGATCGGTGATCGACCGGCGATGCAGATCTGCGTACGCGCCCATATTCCCTCCAGTGATGGCGATCCCCGTTTCTGGGCGGGGTATCGCGTGCAGGCATTATCACCTGCAGGGACCTGCTGTTGCTTACGACATCCTGACCACGGCCCGGCCGCGGATGCCGCCCTTGACCATGCGCGCAAAATAATCCGGCAGGTCGACGAGGCCGATCACCTGCGCGATGTCCGCGAGGTGCCGCGGCTTCAGGTCGCTGGCCAGCCGTGCCCACACGCGTTTGCGCAAGGGCATTGGTGTCACCGCCGAATCGACGCCAATCAGGCGTACGCCCCGCAGGATGAAAGGCAGCACACTGGTTTTGAGTTCGATGCCGCCGGCGTTGCCAAAGCTGGCAATCAGCCCCTGCGGCTGCATGGTGCGCGTCAGCCAGCCGAGCTGTTCACCGCCGACGGAATCGAAGGCCGCAGCCCACAGCGGTTTTTCCAGCGGCCGCGTACCAAAATCGATGGCTGCGCGATCAAGGATTTCCGCAGCGCCCAGCTTGCGCAGGAAATCATGTTCCGCCGCCTTGCCGGTCACTGCCGTCACGGCATAACCCAGCGCGGACAGCATGTCGATGGCAAGGCTGGCCACCCCGCCGGTGGCGCCGTTGACCAGGACCTTGCCATTGTTCGGCGCCATGCCGTTGAGTTCCAGAAGTTCGACGGCCAGCCCGGCGGTATAACCCGCTGTGCCCAGCGCCATCGCATCAAACAGCGTCAGCCCTTTGGGCAGCGGCACCACCCAGTCCGCGGGTACGCGGCACACCTCGGAAAAACCGCCGTCATGCGCCACACCCATGTCGTAACTGGTGCAGATGATTTCATCGCCGGCCTTGAAGCGGGCATCACTGGAACTGGTGACCGTGCCCGCCGCGTCAATACCGCCAATCAGCGGATAGTTGCGGATGATTTTGCCGCCAACACCGGTGGCAGCCAGCGCATCCTTGAAGTTGACGCTGGAATAGGCAGTTTTGAACACCACTTCACCGTGGCCGATATCGGCCACTGGGACGTCGCTGAGGCGACCCTCTATCTTGTTGTTTTCATTGAATATTCTGTAGGCTTTGGCGTATGTCATGGGGCCTCAGGGTCTCAGGGTAAGTGGGGTTGGGACAGGTACTGCCGTGTCTGCATCTCCGTCAGCCGGCTCGCCAGCCGCTCCTTCAGCGACGCGTTGAGATGGGCCTGGAAGCCGTCGCTGTCGGTGGCATCGGCCACCAGCTCATTGGCGGGCACCGCAGCCGCCAGCATCAGTTTCACCCGCCGATCATAGAACTCATCGACCAGCCACACAAACCGCCGCAACTGATCGCCATCGGCTTCACTGAATCGCGGCACGCCGGAAACCAGGATGGTGTGATAACGGCGCGCCAGTTCGATGTAATCGGGTTTGCCGCGCGGCCCCGCGCACAATTCCGGAAAATCGAACCAGGCAATGCCCGGTGCCTGGCGCCGCACGCGGATCAGCCGGTCCTCGATATCCAGCGGCGCATTGTCGTCGGCACCGCCGGCGATGTGGCTGAAAGCGTCATCAATGCGGCGTTCAGCATCGGCTCCGGTGTGATAGGTGCCGGCCTTTTCCAGTTCACGCAGCCGGTAATCGGTGCCGGCATCGACATTGACCACCGCCATGCGTTCGAGAATCAGCTTGATCGCCGGCATGAACTGGTTGCGCTGCAGGCCGTGCAGATAGAGTTCCTGCGGCGCAAAATTGGAGGTTGTCAGCAGCACCACGCCTTCGGCCATCAAGCCTTCGAGCAGGCGCCGCATCAGCATCGCATCGGTGATGTCGGTGACGTGGAATTCGTCGAGGCACAGCAGCCGCACCTCGGCCGCGATGTCGCGGGCCACCAGCGCCATCGGTTCTTCCTTGCCCTGGTGGGCAAACAGCGACTTGTGGATTTCCTGCATGAAGCGGTGGAAATGCACGCGTTTTTTGCTGACGTCCGGAACGTAGGCAAAAAAACTGTCCATCAGGAAACTCTTGCCACGGCCGACCCCGCCCCACAGGTACACGCCACGGATCACCCGGTTGCGCGTCAGAAAACTGAACAGGCCGCGGGACTGCTGGCTGTGCAGATTGGCATGCACGCGCTGCAATTCGCGCGCTGCTGCAAGTTGCGCGACATCGGGTACGAAGCCGTGCTCCGCAGCGCGCTGCCGCAGAAAGGTCGTGAAATCGGCGGCTGCAGACAACGGATTCTCCGGCACCCGCCGGATTACAGGTTAAGCGTCCGGTTATCGACGGCCAGGGCCGCCTCCTTCATCGCCTCGGACAACGAGGGATGGGCGTGGCATATCATCGCGATGTCTTCCGATGACGCGCCAAACTCCATCGCCACCACGGCCTCTGCGATCAGTTCGGAGGCCATCGGTCCGATGATGTGCACACCGAGGATGCGGTCGGTTCGCTCATCAGCAAGGAATTTGACGAAACCTGTCGTGTCACCCAATGCGCGGGCACGGCCATTGGCCATGAACGGAAACGAACCCGCCCGGTATTTGACGCCGTCCTGCTTCAGTTGCTGCTCGGTCTTGCCGACCCAGGCGATTTCCGGCGAGGTGTAGATCACCCAGGGCACGGTGTTGAAATCGACATGGCCGTGTTTGCCGGCGATGCGTTCGGCCACCGCCACGCCCTCTTCCTCGGCCTTGTGCGCCAGCATCGGCCCGCGCACCACGTCGCCCACCGCCCACACTCCCGGCAGGTTGGTTTTGCAATCCCCATCGACCGCGACAAAACCACGCTCGTCAATCTTGAGACCCACCGAATTACCGTTCAGCCCCTGGGTGTTCGGCACGCGACCGATGGAGACGATCAGTTTGTCGACAACCAGCGTCTGCGCAGCCCCCGCACTGTCGGTGTATTCGACGGTGACGTTTTTCTTCGCGGTGATCTTGCCGACCTTGACCCCGGTTTTGATTTCGAGGCCCTGCTTGGTGAAAACCTTTAGTGCCTCTTTCGCCACCTGCTCGTCGACTGCGCCGAGGAAGGCCGGCAAGGCTTCGAGCACGGTCACTTCAGCACCCAGCCTGCGCCATACGCTGCCCATTTCCAGACCGATGACACCGGCGCCGATCACGCCGAGTTTTTTCGGAGTCTCGGCAATCGCCAGCGCACCGGCATTGTCGAGCACCAGCTTGTTGTCGAAGGACATGTCGGGCAGCGCGCGCGGGTTGGAACCGGTAGCGACGATCACGTGTTTGGCGGTCAGCACTTCCGCACTTTTTCCAGACACCTGGATCTGCCAGGCGCCTGAACCGCCGCCGGCAAAAGCACCCTTGCCGTGGAAAAACGTGACCTTGTTTTTCTTGAACAGGTAGAGGATGCCGTCGTTGTTCTGTTTGACAACTTTATCCTTGCGCGCCAGCATCTGCCCGACATCGATCGACAGGCCCTTGACCGAAATGCCATGGTCGGCAAAGGCATGGCCGGCATGGTCGAAGTTTTCCGATGACTGCAGCAGCGCCTTCGACGGTATGCAGCCGACGTTGGTGCAGGTACCCCCCGGCGCAGGTTTGCCCTCGGGCGTGCTCCACTCGTCGATGCAGGCGACCTGCATCCCCAGTTGAGCCGCGCGGATCGCCGCGATGTATCCGCCGGGACCGGCACCAATGACTACGACATCAAAATTTTTGGCCATTTAACACCTCAAAACTGGTTTACCGCCAAGACGCTAAAACAAAAACTTGAATCGCCAAGACGCCAAGAGCGCCAAGAAAACCGAATTAAGGTTTTGTCTCTCTTGGCGGCCTTGGCGTCTTGGCGGTTAAAAGGGGTTTAGATATCCAGTAACAGCCGCGCCGGATCTTCCAGCGCCTCTTTCATCGCCACCAGCGACAGCACCGCTTCGCGGCCGTCGATGATGCGATGGTCGTATGACAGCGCAAGATAGTTCATCGGCCGGATCACCACCTGGCCGTTCTCGGCCACGGGACGGTCCTTGGTGGCATGTACGCCGAGGATCGCGCTTTGCGGCGGGTTGATGATCGGCGTCGACAGCATTGAGCCGAATACGCCGCCATTGGAAATCGAGAACGTGCCGCCGGTGAGTTCTTCAATCGTCAGTTTGCCGTCCTGGGCGCGTTTGCCGAATTCGGCAATCTGCTTTTCGATGTCGGCGAGGCTCAGCTGGTCGCAGTTGCGCAGGATCGGCACCACCAGGCCGCGCGGACTGCCCACTGCGATACCGATGTCGTGGTAACCGTGATAAACGATGTCATTGCCGTCGATGGAAGCATTGACCAGCGGGTATTTTTTCAGCGCATGCACGGCAGCCTTGACGAAGAAGGACATGAAGCCGAGCTTCACGCCATGCTCCTTCTCGAACTTGTCCTTGTACTTGTTGCGCATCTCCATCACCGGCTGCATGTTGACCTCGTTGAACGTGGTCAGGATCGCTGCCG
>CAMBCD010000246.1 GCA_945863085.1 Bordetella parapertussis | reverse complement strand
GCCTGCGTGAGCAGACGGTCACCGTCAGCGGACGCAGCTTTGTGTTCGGCGCCGGCGAACGCATGCATACCGAAAATTCCTGCAAATATTCGGTCAATGAATTCCAGCGCCTGGCACAGGCTGCGGGTTTCCGTCCGGCAGAGGTCTGGGTCGATGCCGGCGGGCTGTTCGCGGTGCACTTGCTGGAAGTCTGAAGGTCGCTCCACGATACGGAGGTTGGCGGCGGTTATCGGCTGCAGTTAAACCCGCCTGCGGAGAAAATTCGCAGTGTAGTCCTCTACAGTATGGAATCGTTATCGGTCGTTGATGGCTGCGCTGATAAAATCAGGGCATTGAAACCGCGCGCCAATGGCCATCTATCTCACGCTGATCCTGATCGTACTCAACCACATTGCCTTCGGCGGCAGCCGCGTGGTGGTGTCGCTGTTTGCGCTGGAATCCGGCGCAACACAGATGCAGGTCGGCATCCTGATGGCGCTGTATGCAGTATGTCCGATGTTGTTTGCCATTGCCATCGGGCGGCTTGCCGACCGTGTCGGGCCGCGCCTGCCGATGCTGCTGGGCAGTGTCGGTTTGCTGGTCGCGCTGTCGCTGACGGCGATCTGGCCGGCGCTGGCAACGCTTTATGTGGCGGCTTTCCTGATGGGCTCATCATTCCATTTCTTTTTTGTCACGGTCACCGGGATTGCCGGTGGCATCGGCGGCGCCCAGCACCGTTCGCGTAATTACGCGCTGGTCAGTCTGGCTTTTTCCGGGGCTGGATTCATCGGGCCGCTGATCGGCGGTTTTGCGATCGACTATCTAGGCCATGTCGAGGCCTTCATGATCCTGGCCTTGTTCACCGTCATTCCGGTACTGATGTTGTGGCTGCGTCCGGGTTTCCTGCCGGGCGCCGCCAAGCTGCCCGGAGCCGCGGCTACCGGTGGCGTGATGGAACTGTGGCGTGCGCCGCAGCTGCGCAATACCTTCATCGCCAGCGGTTTCATTTCCGCGGCCTGGGACCTGTTCAATTTCTACCTGCCGGTGTACGGACACGGCATCGGCCTGTCGGCGTCTGCCATCGGCATCATCCTCGGGGTTTTTGCACTGGCGACATTTGTGATCCGTGCCGCACTCCCCTGGCTGCTCAAACATTCCAGCGAGGCGAAAATCCTGGTCTACGCGATTTTTGTCGCCGCCTTCGCCTTCATCCTGTTTCCGTTTTTCGACAACCCGTACGCCTTGTGCGCGGTGTCGTTCCTGCTCGGCCTGGGCGTGGGCTGCGGGCAGCCGATGTCGATGTCGCTGATTTATTCGCTGGCGCCGGAGGGGCGCGCGTCGGAGGCGGCGGGGCTGCGGGTCACCGTAAACAACGTCACCCACCTGGTGATCCCGCTGCTGTTCGGCACCATCGGCACAGCCTTCGGTTATGCGCCGGTGTGGTACGCCAATTCCGTGCTGCTCGGCGTAGGCGGCTGGCTGGTGCGCCGCGCAGCAATTTCTGGAATTCGGCCAGCGTCTGCACGCGCCGGCGGTTGACCGCATAAATGATGTCGCCGGGACGGAAACCCGCCTGCAAGGCGCGGCTGCCCGGATCCACTGCGGCCACCACCAGGCCGCCACCGCGCAGGCGCTGGAACAGCGGGCTGCCGCGTTCGATTTCCACGACCTTCAGGCCCGGCAGTTGCGCCACTGTCTGCGTCTCTCCGCTGTCGGAGGCCTGGGGTGCGGCAATGCGCGCGCGGATGCGTTGCGCACCGCCCTCGCGGACGATGCCGAACTCGATTTCATCACCGACCGGCGTGAGTCCCAATCGCGCACGCAGTTCGGCGGAACTGCGGATCGGCCGGCCGTTGAGCGTGGTAATGACATCACCCTCGCGCAGGCCGGCGCGTTCTGCCGGAGAGCCCGATTGCACGTTGGCGATGACCGCACCGTCCAGTGACGGCAGGCGCAGTTTGCGCTGGGCGTCCGCCGGCACGTCGGCCATTTCGATGCCGAGGCGGCCGCGCCGCACTTCGCCGTGACGCACGATCTGTTCCATCACCGCGCGTGCCATTACGGAGGGCACTGCAAAGCCGATGCCGACGTTGCCGCCGGCCGGGCCGATGATCGCGGTGTTGATGCCGATCAGTTCGCCGCGCAGGTTGACCAGCGCGCCGCCCGAGTTGCCGGGATTGATCGAGGCGTCGGTCTGGATGAAATCCTCGTAACCTTCCACCGACAGCCCGCTGCGTCCCAGCGCGCTGACGATGCCCGAGGTCACGGTCTGCCCGATGCCGAAGGGATTGCCGATGGCGAGCACGTAATCGCCGACCTGCAGGCTGTCCGAATCGCCGATGCGCAAGGCGCTGAGATTCGGCGCACTGATCTGCAGCACGGCAATGTCGGTGCCGGGATCGGTGCCGACCAGTTTCGCCGGAAACTGGCGGCGGTCCTTCAGCGTGATGATGACCTGTTCCGCGTCCTTGATGACGTGATTATTGGTCAGGATATAGCCGCGTGCGGCGTCAACGATGACGCCCGAACCGGCGGACTGTTCCTGGCGTTGCTGTTTGTCCGGCAGGTTGAAAAAACGCCGGAAAAAAGGGTCACGGAACAGGGGGTTGTCTTCCACCGGCGCCCGTGTGACGACCGAAACGTTGACCACCGCCGGTGTGACCTGGGTGACCAGTGGTGCCAGGGTCGGCAGGCCGCGCGCATCGGCAGGCGTCTGCGCCGGGGCCGCCAGCGGCAGCAATGCACCCAGCAGGAACAGCAACGGTGCCCGGAAGGTGCTGAACAGGTTCTTGAAAGGCACGGGGAGGGCGGTCATGGGCATTCTTTCCAGATGGGTGCCATGCCGCCACTTTCAAGCGGCAGGGAACCGCTACGCTGCGTGCGCAGTGTAGCGGTCTATTTCAGGATTTTGAACAGGTTGTTGAAACTGTCGGTCCACAGCCGCAGGCCGGGGATCTCGCCGATTTTTCCCATGGATTCCGTGATGCGCGGATTTTCGAGGACGGCTTTGCTGCGCGATACCAGCACCCAGTCGGTATTGGCCAGGTCCGACCCGCTCTCGGGGTCGTCGGCGACCAGCACCGTGTGCAGGCCGTGTTCGTCGGCGATGCGTTTGACCACCGGCGCCAGGTGCAGGAAGCGGTTGGTGACGTGGAAGGCGATCACGCCATCGGGTTTCATGTTTTTCAGGTAGACACCCATGGCCTCATAGGTCATCAGGTGGGTGGGGATCGAATCGCTGGAAAAGGCGTCGATGGCCAGCACGTCGTAAGCCTGCGCCGGTTCGCGTTCCAGGGTCAGCCGGGCGTCGCCGAGCAGGGTTTCGATTTTTGCCGTGCTGGAACCGAGGAAAGTGAATTCGGTTTTGGCGAGTTCGATGACCTCGGGATTGATTTCATAAAAGCGGTAAACGTCACCCGGCCGGCCATAGACGGCCAGCGTGCCGGCGCCGAGGCCGACCACGCCGACGCGGATTTCTTTCGCGGCCTCGAGCTTGATGTTGATGATGCGGCCGACCCCTGCCGTCGGGCCGTAGTAGGTCGTCGGTTCCAGGCGCCGCGCCGGGGCGAGGAACTGTTCGCCGTGCATGATCACGCCATGCATCAGCCGGCGCGTGCTGTCGGGGCTCGATGCGTCGCCGAAATCCTTGACCCGCAGCGTGCCGTAGAAATTGCGCGACATCACCCTCGCGTCCTTGGACAGCATGTTGATGTAGGTGTGGATCTGCCAGGCAGTGAATCCCGCGGCGACCAGCGCCAGCACCGGCACGATGAGCATGGCGCGGCGCGCCAGGTATGCAGCGATCAACACGGTGAAGAACAGGCCGAGGCCGAATTCGTAATAGGTGTTGAACAGCTTTGGCGCGACAAAACCCACCAGCAGGCCGCCGACCGCGCCACCCAGTGAAATCATCAGGTAATAACCGGTCAGGTGGCGCGGAGCCGGTTTAAGTGCGGCGAGTTCGCCGTGGAAAAACATGCACATCACGAACAGGCCGGCGGCGAACAGCGGGATGGCCTGCTTGATGTCCATCACGCCGCCATTGGTGTGCAGCGCCCAGGACATCGCGCCGACGATCACCAGCAGCGGACCGAAAAAAATCTGCCGCTGGTACCAGTTGCGGCCTTCGAAACACAGCACGAAGGACAGCAGGTACAGCGTCAGCGGCAGGATCCACAGGAAGGGCACCGAGGCGACGTCGTGGGTGATGTGGTTGGTCACCGCGATCAGCATGAACGAGCCGAGGGCGGCCAGCGTCAGCCACAGCAGGTAGTCGGTAAAACGCGGGGGAGGGCCTTCGGCGGCGGCCGCTGCGCCCGACTGTTGCATGGCGGCTTCGCTGGATGCGCGCAGGCTGAACAATGCCGAACTGCCGCAGAGCACGGCGAACAGTCCGTAACCGAAACTCCAGCCGATCGATTGCTGGTAGGTGGTGACGTAAGGCTCGACCACAAACGGGTAGGCCACCAGTGCAATCAGCGATGCACCGTTCGACAATGCGAACAAACGATAGACATTGCTCGCGTTCGGAAAACTCCGCGCGAACCAGGCCTGCAGCAGCGGTCCGGTGGTCGACAGCAGGAACTCGGGCAGGCCGATGGTCGCGGCCAGGAGGCCGAGGATCAGCCAGGTCGGATCTTCTTCGCCGCCCGGTTTCCAGCCGCTGCCGGCGATGATCGGCAGCGACACCAGGCTGAT
>CAMBCD010000245.1 GCA_945863085.1 Bordetella parapertussis | reverse complement strand
CGGCATGGCCCGCGCCAGCGCGGCCAGCGCCTGCCGCGGACCGATGCGGGTCTTGGTATTGGGCGAAGGCCATTTGTCGAGTTCTTCAGCCCATGCTTTTTTCTCTTTCTGCACTTCCGCAAGCCGAGCCTTGTTCGGCGTCATCTTGGCGATGGCCTTGACGCGCTCGAGCAGCGCCACCGCGGCATGTTTGGCGTCGCCACAGATACCGATCGAAGTCTTCTTGACCAGGCCCAGCATGCGCGAGTCGGCGTCGACCTGGATGATCTTGGCGTTTTTCGGCCAGTAATCAAGGCCGTGCTGTGGCAAGGTGCCAAAGGGTCCGAGGCGCGAACCCAGCGCCAGCACCACATCGGCCCTGGCGATGATGTTCATCGCGGCCTTCGAACCCTGGTAACCCAGCGGTCCGCAGCACAGCGGATGGCTGGCCGGGAAGGAATCATTGTGCAGGTAGGAATTGACCACCGGTGCGGTCAGGTACTCGGCCAGTGCCGCGCATTCCTTGATGCCGCCGGCCATGATCACGCCACCGCCGGAGAGGATCACCGGGAACTTGGCTTTGGCCAGCATGCGCGCAGCCGCATCCAGCGATTCCGGGCCGCCGGCACCGCGCTCCAGCTTGTGCGGCTGCGGAATTTCGTATTCGCCCTCGCCATAAAAATAATCGCGCGGGATGTTGACCTGCACCGGGCCGCGCTCGGCCATCGCGATATCGAAGGCGCGGCCGGTCAGTTCGGCGATGCGCAGCGGCGAATTGACATGCACCTGCCATTTGGTGATTTTCGAAAAAATCGGCATCTGCTCGGTTTCCTGGAAACCGCCGAGGCCCATGCTCAGGCTGCCCGATTCCGGAGTCACGCAGACTACCGGCGAATGCGCCCAGTACGCCGCGGCAATGCCGGTGACAAAATTGGTGATGCCGGGACCGTTCTGCGCGATACACACACCGTGTTTGCCGGTCACCCGCGAATAACCGTCGGCCATGTGGGCGGCATTCTGTTCATGCGCCACCGACAGGAAACGGATGCCGGCCAGCGGGAACAGGTCATGCGCATCCATGTACGCCGATCCGACGATGCCGAAAGTGTCCTTGACACCCTGCGCCACCAGCGTTTCAACGAAGGCCTCGGAAGGGGTCATGCGCACTTTGCCGCGAGTAGCGGCGGCTTTGGCAATGTTTTTGCTGTCTGCCATGGTATTCATGGGAAAATTCCTCCGCATTAAAAAGGTGGGGGCATGAGGTTCAGCACCCCCGGCTCACGCAAGCGCAGCGTCATTCTTATTGTCCGACCGGCAGAGTCTTCCGACGGGCGGCCCCGCATGATACGCCGCCGGCCAAATGGGTGCAAGCGCTTGCACAAACAACGACAACTACTTGATTTTATTGAGAAAATCTATTATTTTCTGGCGCGGCATATGCTGCAAGCCGTTGTTTTGGCGGCCATTTTATCGGGCAAGCTACAATCCGGCTGTTGATGTCTCCTGCCGCATCCCGAACCCGGAGTTGAATTGAACGCCCCCGTAGATGGCCACCGGCTGCTGACTGCCGCAGATCCCGCCGTGCTGGCCGAGCAGCTCGCCTGCCGCATCAGCGGCGAAGTCCGTTTTGATACCGGCGCACGCGCCGCCTATTCCGCCGACGCCTCGAACTACCGCCAGGTGCCCATCGGCGTGGTGATTCCGCGCAGCATCGAAGACATCGCCGCAACCCTCGATATCTGCCGGGAACTGGGCGTGCCCATCCTGCCGCGCGGCGGCGGCACTTCGCAGAACGGCCAGTGCGTCAACATTGCGGTGGTCATCGATACTTCCAAATACCTCAATCGCGTACTGGAAATCGATCCGCTCGCGCGCACCGCACGGGTGGAACCGGGGACCGTCTGCGACACGCTGCGTGATGCCGCGGAACAACATGGCCTGACTTTCGGCCCGGATCCGGCAACACACAGCCGCTGCACCCTGGGCGGCATGATCGGCAACAACTCCTGCGGCGCACACTCGGTGATGGCGGGAAAAACCGTCGACAACGTCGAAACCCTGGACATCATCACTTACGACGGCCTGCGCCTGACCGTCGGCCCGACCAGTGAAGATGAACTGGTGCGCATCATCCGCGCCGGCGGCCGCCGCGGTGAAATCTACGGCCGGCTGCGCGCACTGCGCGACAAATACGCCGAGCTGATCCGCGCACGTTTCCCGAAAATAAAACGCCGCGTCTCCGGTTACAACCTCGACCAGCTGCTGCCGGAGAACGGTTTCAACGTTGCACGCGCCCTGGTCGGCAGCGAGGGCACCTGCGTGGTTACCTTGCAGGCGAAAACCCGGCTGGTGCACAGCCCGCGCTCACGTGTCATCCTCGTGCTCGGCTTCCCCGACATCTATCAGGCCGGCGACGCTGTTCCCGAGATTCTTCCGTTCCAACCCATCGCGACCGAAGGCCTCGATGAACGCATCATCGGCGGCTTGCGCGAACGCGGCCTGCGCGGCGCAGACATCGCGCTGCTGCCGGCGGGCAATGCCTGGATCATGATCGAGTTCGGCGCCGAGACTGTCGATGCCGCGAGCACGCAGGCGCAGGCACTGATTGATCATTACGCCGGCAAACCTGCTGGCGCTGTGCAACCCTCCGCGTGGCTGATCACCGATGCGGCCATGTGCGAACGCGTCTGGACCATCCGCGAAACCGCTGCCTCCGCCACTGCACTGACCATCCACCCCGACCAGCCCGATCCCGTCGTCGGCTGGGAAGACGCTGCGGTCGATCCGCTGCGCCTCGGTGATTACCTGCGCGAATTCCAGGCACTGGTCGATCGTCACGGTTACCAGACTTCGCTGTATGGCCACTTCGGCGACGGCTGCATCCACGCCCGTATCACCTTCGACACGCGCTCCGTCGAAGGCATCAAGGTCTGGCGCAGTTTCCTGCGCTCAGCCGCCGAACTGGTCGTCAAATACGGCGGTTCGTTATCCGGCGAACATGGTGACGGCCAGGCCAAGGCCGAATTTCTGCCCATCATGTACGGCGAAGAACTGATGCAGGCTTTCCGCGAATTCAAGGCGATCTGGGATCCGGACAACCGCATGAATCCGGGCAAGGTCATCGATCCCTATCGTGCCGACGAGAATCTGAAATACGGTCCCGACTACCACCCGGTGCGCCCCGCCACGCAGTTTTCCTTCCTCAGCCGCGAAGGCCATGGCTTCAACCGCGCCATCGAGCGCTGCATCGGCATGGGCAAATGCCGCGCGCATGCCGGCGGCGTGATGTGCCCGAGTTACCGCGCGACACGCGAAGAGCGTTTTTCAACGCGCGGCCGCGCGCGACTGCTGGCGGAAATGCTGCGCGGTGAAATCATCCATGACGGCTGGCGCAACGAGGAAGTGCGGGAAGCGCTGGACCTCTGCCTCGCCTGCAAGGGCTGCAAAAGCGATTGCCCGACGCATACCGACATGGCCTCGTACAAGGCCGAGTTCATGCACCACCACTATCTTGGTCGTTTGCGTCCGGTGCAGGCCTATACCATGGGCCTGATCAACCGCTGGTCGCGCATCGCTTCGGTGGCACCGCGTCTGGTCAATCTGCTGACCCGGACCCCCGGGCTGGCAAACTTGATCAAATTTGCCGGCGGTGTGGCGCAAAAACGTGAAATACCGAAATTCGCGCGGCGCACTTTCCGCACATGGTTCTCGCGACGACGTGCGGCGGTACCCGGCCCGCGCGGACGGGTCATCCTGTGGGCCGACACCTTCAACAACCATTTCCAGCCGGGTTCGGCTGCTGCCGCGGTGGAAGTACTGGAGGCGCTGGGTTACACGGTCACCGTTCCGCAAAAGCATCTGTGCTGCGGCCGGCCACTGTACGACTTCGGCATGCTCGACAGCGCACGCAACCATCTGAAGGAAATCCTCAACGCATTGCAGGACGACATCCGCGCGGGGGTGCCCATCATCGGCCTGGAGCCGGCCTGCCTGTCGGTATTCCGCGATGAACTGCTGAATTTTTTCCCCGACGATGTGCTGGCGCAGCGCCTGAGCAGGCAAAGCCATCTGTTCAGCGATTTCCTGATGAACATCGGCAACTGGGACGCACCGCAACTCGGCGGTGAGGCGCTGGTGCATGGCCATTGCCACCAGAAATCGGTGTTCGGCATGGCTGCGGAAATGGCGCTGCTGAAACGGCTGGGCATCCGTGCACGCACTGTCGAATCCGGCTGCTGCGGCATGGCCGGCGCCTTCGGCTTCAATCCCAGGCACTATGACGTTTCAGTCAAAGCCGGCGAAGCTGCCTTGCTGCCGGCGGTGCGCGCGGCAGACGAACACACGATGATCATCGCCAGCGGCTATAGCTGCCGCGAGCAGATTGCGCAGCTCACCGAACGCAATGCCCTCCACGTCGCCGAAGTCGTCGCGCTCGCGCTGAACCGCGCGCGCGACCACCGCTAAGTCCCCCCATCGTGCCGGGCCTGGAGTCCTTCTCGCCATGGCTGATCGCGTACGTGGTGATCATCGTCGCCATCGCCGGCTGGGTGCAGGGCGCGCTGGGACTGGGCTTCCCGATGATCGCAACGCCGCTGATCGCGGCCGCGACCAACATGCAGTTCGCGGTGGTCATGGTGCTGATTCCCTGCATCGCCACGGTCATCATCAGCATCTGGCGCAGCCCCGGCTTTGCCGGGGTCCTGCGCCGATTCTGGT
>CAMBCD010000244.1 GCA_945863085.1 Bordetella parapertussis | reverse complement strand
CGGCTTTGAGGAAATCTTCCGGCTCGCCGAACGGGCTGTGATGTGCTTCGGCATTCCTCGTGATCTCTGCAAGACGGTCAGGCACCAGACCGGCCGCATACATGCCGTGTCGTGCCTCTTTTACAAGGTCTGCAATATCAATCCCCATCGGACAGGCAAGGGTGCATCGACCGCACAGCGTGCACGAATCGTAGATGAGTTCTTCCCAGTTTTCGAGATCTTCAATGGTCGGATCGGAGCCGATGCCAAGCAACCGGTACAGTGGCGAAAGCGGTCCCGATCTCCGCGCATAGGCGCGTTCAAAGGGCTGGATCTTGTGTATCGGCGTGTACTTGGGATCGCCCGTGGTGACGAAGAAATGGCAGGCTTCGGCGCAGAGGCCGCAGCGCACGCATGATTCCATGTAAATCGCCGATTTCGGGCCAAAGTCACTGACGAATGTGTCCATGGCGTTTTTCAGTCGCTGGGCATCCGGCAGCTGTCCCTGCCTGTCGAAGGAGGATTTTTTTGTTGAAACCGGGTCACTCATGCTTACCTCCTTGCGGACTGTATTGAAGCTGGAGCCTTGTCATGTCCAGATGCCCCGTCGGCCAAACATCGCCCCCGTGTAGGCCCGCGAAAATACCCAGGTGAATGCATGAAACAGGGGGCTGAACGGGAAGTAGATCAGCCAGATCTCGACGCTCAACATGTGCAGGACGCGCATCGCTTCGCTGTTCTCGCCCAGAGCCGCGCATCCCGTCACGATCACGGCCATCGTCATCCCGACGGCAATATGATCGGCCCTGCGGCTGATCAGTCGGGTGACCCTGTCAGTCGCCCGGCGTATCCACAGCATCAGCAAGCTCAGGAATGCAATTTCCCCGATGACAATGAAGACCCACATGGGAAGCGTCGCCCAGCCCGTGCCGAGTATGCGGGCTTCGATAAACGCTACGTGAGGCGGGCCAAACAGGATGAGCCCGAACAGCGCCAGGTGAAAGGTGATTCCCAGAAACGCAAGGAGCCGTACATTTTGATTGCTGGACAAACCTGAACCCGGCAGCGAATAGCTGATGATGCTTCGTGCGGCACCGGCTGCAGGGGATGCCCGCGGGCTGTCATTGACAGGGCGCTGCCCCAGCCACAATGCGCCAGCCAGACGCCAAGCGCTGCCGGCAATAAAGATGGCTGCGGCGATGTACCAAAGCGGCCCCTCAACAAATTCGAGCATACGGGCGCTCCTCTGCCTGGAATGGAAAACGAGTATAAGGCGAGAGGATCTCGCTTGATTGATTTAGATCAACTTGTCTGGGCTCGTCTGTACGGTGTCCCGCAAACGAGGCAGCCCTTGCCGTTGCTGTGGGGCGGATTGCGGGGTCCGGCAATTCATCATCCGCGGTTTGCCTGCGGCAGTTTCCAGTCCAGCCATGTGCACAGTGCGCGGCCCATGATCCAGTCCTTGTCTTCCTGCGCAAGCCAGGGAATATCCTTGGTAAACAAGGTGACGGCCTGGCGATAGCTGCAGGACAGTTTAGTGAGGTCGGTACCCCAGAACATCCGCTGCGGTCCAAAAGCGTCGTATACCCGCCGAAAATGCGCATGGATGTTTTTGTAGGGATAGGGATGGGTGCTGTAGTAAGGCAGTCCGCTGGCCTTGACGGCGATATTGGGCCGTTTGCTGAGGGTCAGCAGCTTGTCGATTTCTGCAAAGGCCGCGTCATCTTTCAGTTCCATGGGCATCGCCATGTGGTCCATCACCAGTCTGAGCCCCGGGTGCCGCGCGGCCACCGCATCAATGTGATGCACCAGTGGATGCAGGACCCGCACCATGACGGGAACCCCGGCTTCTTCGGCTGCGGTCCACAGCCATTCGAGCTGGCCTTCAGTCAGCAGCGATAACATGCGCGGCGTGTTGAATGCGAGACGCAGCCCCAGCATGCCGGGCTGACTGCGCCAGCTCTTCAGCGTACTCAGCGCCGATGGTGCATCAGTATCCATCCGGCCCATGACTGCAAAGCGATGCGGATGCAACCGTGCCGCATCGAGTCCGAGGTCATTGCGTTCCCCCTCCCAGGACGGCGGCACGATGACAGCTGCGTCAACGCCCGCGGCATCCATCTCGCGCAACAGGTCGCTGCTGGAGAAGGGCTCAGATCGATGCGGCTTGTGGCGGGCAGGCCATGGACGCTCGGGCGTGTTGGCTGCCCAGATATGGACCTGTGAATCGACAATCAGCATGCTGCCCTCCCGGTTAAACCGCCAGCAAACGGCGAATCAACTTACCGTCCCTTGTAGACCGGCTTGCGTTTTTCGACGAAGGCCAGCGCACTTTCACGGAAATCCTCCGACAGGTGCAGCGTGCGCGGGCGGATCGCATAAGCCTTCGCTTCGATGTGCTCCAGATCCGAACGCCGTGCTTCGACCATCGCGCGCACGGCCAGCGGCGGATTGCCGAGCACCTGTTCAGCCAGCGTTTTGGCGACGCTCATGTGTTCGCCATTTTCGGCGAGGCGGGTCAGCAGGTTCACGCGATGCGCTTCTTCGGCGCTCCAGATGCGGCCGGTGAAACAGACATCGTCGGCGAACACGCCGGCGCCGCGCTGGGTCAGCATCATCCAGAACGGCGTGGCGTCGATGCCGCGGGCGATTTCGGTGACCTGGAACTTTGCATCCCTGCTCGCCACCGTCATGTCGCAGTACAGCGCGATGCGCAGGCCGACGCCGTAGCAGTAGCTGTGCATCGCGGCGATGATCGGTTTTGCATGTGGTGGTTTGAAAAAAGGATGGCGGATGTTGCCTTCGCGCGCAGAGGGGCCGCCGAGTTTTTTCAGTTCCTCCTTCGGCCGCAGTTGGCGCTGCTTGACGTCGGCGCCGCTGCAGAAAGCGCGGCCGTTTCCGGAGAGGATGGCGATCATCGCGTCTTCGTCATCGTAGAACGCGTACAGCGCATCACACAGCGCGAGACTCATCTCGTCGGATACGGCATTCAGCTTCTCGGGGCGGTTCAGCGTGATGTAGCCGATCTGGCCTTCACGTTTGTATTCGACGATGGACATTCAAAATCTCCTCAGTAAACGTTGCGTCGCATTGTCCATAATTCTCCGGTTCAGTGGCTTGATTTAACCACATTGTGATAACAAACCTCTGGGTGACGGCTGGCAGGGTTATATTCGCAGCATTCAAAATTAAAACCTGCACGGCAGCCACCATCGCAATGACGCAAGCCACAAACTGGACCCGCTTTTATTCCCCGAAATCCGTTGCCGTCGTCGGCGCCACTGACGACACCCGGCGCTTTGGCGGCCGGCTGATGCGGCAGATCGGCAAGTTCGGTTACGCCGGTCGCATCCTGCCGGTGAATCCGCGTCTCACCGAACTGAACGGACTGAAGTGTTACCCGAACATCAGTGCGCTGCCGGAAACGCCGGACCATGTCGGCGTGGTGATCGCTCCGGACAAGGTCATCGACGTGTTGCGCGAATGCCATGCCATCGGTGTGCAGTGCGCCACCGTGTTCACCGCGGGTTATGCCGAGACCGGGACAGAGCAGGGGCGTAAATTACAGGAAGAACTGGTGAGGTTTACCCGCGAAACCGGCTTGCGCGTGATGGGTCCCAACTGCAACGGCCCGGTGAATTTCATCGACCGGTTTTCGTTTTCTGCCGGTTATGCGGTGTCGAGCCTGAGCGAACCTTCCGGCAATGTCGGCCTGGTCAGCCAGAGCGGCGGGCTGGGCCAGACCAATGTGATGTGGCGCGCGATCAAGGCCGGCGTACACATGAGTTACCAGGCGAGCTGCGGCAACGAAGCCGATCTGACGGTGGTGGATTTCGCAAGATTCATGCTTGAAGGGGACCAAACCGACGTGGTGATGATGGCGCTGGAGGCCATACGCGACGGCAAGGCCTTCATGGACCTGGCGAAATATGCGGCGGAACGCAAAAAACCGCTGATCGTGCTCAAGTTCGGTGTGACCGACGCGGGCAAACAGGCGGCGGCTTCGCATACCGGCGCGATCACCGGATCCGATGACGTGTTCAGTGCGGTGTGCAAACAGTATGGCGTGATCCGCGTGCAGGACTGCAACGAACTCTATGAACAGGCCATCGTGCTGCGCAACAAAAAACTGCCCAAGGGGCGGCGCGCAGCGTCGATGTCCCTGTCCGGCGGCAATGTGGTGCAGATGGCCGATGTCGGCACGCACCTCGGCTTGAGCTGGCACAACTACACTCCGAAAACCGACGGCCGCCTCGGTGAACTGATTCCTGGTTATGGCAAGGTCGGCAATCCGACCGACATGACCTCGCTGGCCACCGGCCAGCCGGAGATATTCCGCAAGGCAATGGAAATCATCAGCGAGGATGACAACGTCGACGTGATGATTCCGGTGTTCACTTTTGCGCCGCGGGCCGATCTCGAATATGCGGCGCGGCTGTCGCGTGATGCCGCAAAACCGCTGGTGATGCTGGTCACCGGCGGTTGCCATGATGATCAGTCATTGACCGTTGACGGTCTGGTGGCGATGGGGGCGGCGGCCTACCGCAATACCGTCGATACGCTGCGTTATGTACGCACCGCAATTGCTTATCGCGAGTTTCTGGAAACGCGCTACGCGCAGTCACTGCAGCAACGGCCGCCGGGCATGGATCAGGCGGCAGTGGCGCAAATACTGGGGGCTGCCGGCGACCGCACGCTGACCGAACGCGAAGCGAAACACCTGCTGGCGCAGTACGG